>NZ_JAVRIC010000027.1 GCF_031846245.1 Banduia mediterranea
TGTCAGCGTGCGCTTTATACTGACACGGTATATACCGTGTCAGTACCTTTACAAAGGAGCGCACCATGACGAAAGAAGCCGTTTTCACGATGAAGCTGGAACCGGAGTTGCGCGCCGACTTCATGGCCGAAGTGGCCGGCGAAGATCGGCCTGCCTCCCAGGTCATGCGCGAGCTAATGCGCGGCTACATTGAGCAGCGCCGCCAGGCCCGCGAATACGACGAATATCTGCGGCGCAAGGTAGAAGCTGGCCGTGCCTCAATGCGTGCCGGTCGAGGCCGGTCGAATGATGAGGTTGAAGCCGCGTTCGCTGCCAGGCGCAACCAGGTGGCGGCGAGTCAGGCGTGATAGTCGTCTGGACACTTGAAGCGGAACAAGACCGCGCCGACATTTGGGACCACATCGTGGCCGATAGCCCCGGCGCGGCTGTTCGCATGGATGAGCTTTTCAGCGATGCGGCCGCTCGACTTGCCGCGCATCCAAAGATGGGCAAAACGGGCAAGATTGCAGGCACCCGCGAGCTGATACCGCACGAAAGCTATAGGCTGGTGTATGAGATCGACGGGGCACGGTTTGGGTGCTGACCTTGGTGAATACCGCCCGTCAATGGCCGCCAGTTAAGGATAATCGTAACTACTCACCCTAGAGTGGACCCGTTACAGGATGTAGCGCGAAAGGTCTTCGTCGCCAGCCAGTGCCTGCAATTTGTCGTTGACGTAGGCGGCGTCGATCCTGAGCGTGTGACCATCGCGATCCGGTGCGTCGAAGGCGATTTCCTCCATCAGCCTTTCCATCACCGTGTGCAGGCGGCGCGCGCCGATGTTCTCGGTGGTTTCGTTGACCTGGAAGGCGACCTCGGCGACGCGGCGAATGCCGTCATCGGTGAAATCGACGGTGACGCCTTCGGTCAGCATCAATGCCTTGTACTGCTCGATCAGCGAGTGCGCCGGTTCGCGCAGGATGCGCTCGAAATCGCCGACCTTGAGCGCGTCGAGTTCCACGCGGATCGGCAGGCGGCCCTGCAATTCCGGAATCAGGTCCGAGGGCTTGGCCATGTGGAAGGCACCGCTGGCGATGAACAGCACATGGTCGGTGTTGATCGCGCCGTATTTGGTGGTCACATTGGCACCTTCCACCAGCGGCAGAAGATCGCGCTGCACGCCTTCGCGCGAGACATCGGCGCCGGCGTACTCGCCGCGTTTGCAGACCTTGTCGATTTCGTCGATGAAGACGATGCCGTTTTCCTCGGCGTTGTGCATCGCCTCGGCGCGGATGGCTTCTTCGTCGACGAGCTTGGCAGCTTCCTCGTCGATCAGCAGCGGCGTGGCCTCGCCGATCTTGATCCTGCGCGACTTGCTGCGGTTCTGGTTCATGTTCTGGAACATGGACTGCAGCTGCTGGGTCATTTCCTCCATGCCTGGCGGCCCCATGATCTCCATGCGCGGCGCGGACTGGCTCAGACGCAGTTCGATCTCCTTGTCGTCGAGCTTGCCCTCGCGCAACTGCTTGCGGAAGACCTGGCGCGCGGCGCTGTTTTCGTTCTGGCGCTGTTGCGCGGCTTCGTCGAAATCCTTGGGCGGCGGCACCAGAGCGTCGAGGATACGATCCTCAGCCGCGAGTTCGGCGCGGGCGTGCACGCGCTGCATCGCCTGTTCGCGGGTCTTCTTGATCGAGACATCGGCCAGATCGCGGATGATCGACTCCACATCCTTACCGACATAACCCACTTCGGTGAATTTCGTGGCCTCGACCTTCACGAACGGCGCGTTCGCCAACTTCGCGAGGCGGCGCGCAATCTCGGTCTTGCCGACGCCGGTCGGGCCGATCATGAGGATGTTCTTGGGCGTGATCTCGCCGCGCAGCTGTTCCGGCACCTGGCCTCGGCGCCAGCGGTTGCGCAGCGCGATGGCGACAGCGCGCTTGGCATCGGCCTGGCCGACGATGTGGCGATCCAGTTCCTGCACGATTTCGCGCGGGGTCATCATGCCGTTCTCGTCGGTCGGGTTGGCGGTCACGGGGGTGGTGAGAGTGTCCATGGCGTGCTCGTTGTTCGTGGGATGTGTCGGCGGCGCGGGGCGCTCAGGCCGACTCGGTGCCCGGCCTGTCGATCGATTCGATCGTCAGCGAATGATTGGTATAGATGCAGATGTCGGCGGCGATGTGCAGCGACTTCTCGCAGATTTCGCGGGCGGACAGTTCGGTGTTCTCGCTCAGGGCGATGGCGGCGGACTGCGCGAAGCTGCCGCCGGAACCGATGGCGATGACGCCGTGTTCGGGCTCCATCACGTCGCCGTTGCCGGTGATCATCAGCGAGGTCTCGGCGTCGGCCACCAGCAGCAAGGCTTCAAGGCGCCGCAGCATGCGGTCGGTGCGCCAGTCCTTGGCCATTTCGACGGCGGCGCGGGTGAGATTGCCGCCGTGCTTCTCCAGCTTGCCCTCGAAGCGCTCGAACAGGGTGAAGGCGTCGGCGGTGCCGCCAGCGAATCCGGCCATGACCTTGTCGCCGTAGAGCCGGCGCACCTTGCGCGCGTTGCCCTTGATCATGGTGTTGCCAAGGGAAACCTGGCCGTCACCGCCGAGTGCGACCTGATGGCCGCGGCGGACGCAAAGTATGGTGGTGCCGTCAAATTGTTGCATGGCGTTCGGGGGAGCCTGAAAACGAACTGCCAATGTGGGGGCCGCGACGGCTTCGTTCAAGTGCGGCGCGCTCAGCCCTTGCGCCGCGCGCGTGGGTGCGCCGCGTCATAAACCTTCGAAAGGTGCGAAAAATCGAGCTGGGTGTAGATCTGCGTGGTGGAAATGCTGGCGTGCCCCAGCAATTCCTGGACGGCGCGCAGATCGCCGCTGGATTCCAGCAGATGCGTGGCGAAGGAATGACGCAGGCGGTGCGGATGCACCCGTACGTCCAGACCCGCTCGCGCGCCGCGGGCCTGCACGCGCTGCTGGATGCTGCGCACGCTCATGCGCTGGCCGCGGCTGGAAATGAACAGCGCGGATTCGTCGCCGCGAAGCCAGTCGCCGCGGCGCTTCAGCCAATGCGCGATGGCCTGGTGCGCCATCGAGCCCACCGGCACGATGCGGGTCTTGCTGCCCTTGCCGGTGACACGAACCTCGTCGCCACCGAGCAGATCGTCCACATCCAGCGCCGCAAGTTCCGCCAGCCGCAGGCCGGAGGAATAGAACAGTTCCAGCAACGCGGTGTCGCGCAGGTTCAGGGCGTCGTCGCCGGTGGGCCTGAGCAGGTGCTCGACCTGATCCACCGACAGGGTCTTGGGCAGCGGCTTGTCGCGTTTCGGCGGGCGGATGCCGGCGGCCGGGTTGGCCTTGAGTTCGCCACGCTCCACCAATTCCCGCAGGAAGCTGCGCAGCGAGGACAGGTGGCGATGCACGCTCACGGGTTTGAGGCCCTTGCGGCGCAAGGCCATCACATAGGCGCGCACGCTGTGGGTGTCGATCTGGTCGGCGCGTTCGATGTCGCGCTCGATGCACAGTTGCGCGAATCCGGCCAGGTCGCGTCGCGCGGCAGCCACACTGTGCGCAGACAGGCGTCGCTCATCGCGCAGGACGTCGAGGTAACGTGCAATGTCCTCGCGCAGCGTCAACCGAGTCTCGCGCGCAGGGCGGCGGCCACGAGGTCCGCCGTCATTTCCAGAAAATACTTGCCCTGCTTGGGCTGGAAGCGATCCGCGTCGCGGGCGGCAAGGGCCAGCATGCCGAGATTGCGCTCCTTCTCCAGCGGCACGATCGCCGCCGACAACGGCAGCGGCCGTGCCTTGGGGAATAGCAGCTTCGCCCGCATTTCGCTGATCGGGCCGCAGTCGATCAACTTGGTGCGGAAGAAGTCATTGAAATGGCGGACGATCTGGCCGCTGGCGTCAAGCCGCGTGAGTCCGTCGATGTCCTGACGCAGCAGGGTCGGCGCGTGCACGCCGACGAAGACCTCGTCGACGCCGAAGTCGTCGCGCATCACCCGCGCCAGACTCGACACGACTGTTGCCAGCGTCGGCGCGCGCAGCAGTGCGCGCGCGAGGCGGTTGGCGGCATTGACGCGTTTTTCGTTCTCCTGCGCCGCGTCGACCAGACGCAGCAGGCGGTCTTCGAGCCGCGCGTTCTTGCCACGCAGGATCTCCACCTGGCGTTCGATCAGGGAAACGGCCGGCCCGCTGCCGTGGCGCACCTCCAGGGTCTCCAGCAGATGCGGATGCCGCAGCAGGAAATCCGGGCTGCGCTTGAGAAAGGCGATCACTGCTTCTTCGGACATAGCGGTGCCCGTCTCTGTCGCCTCGTCCTTCACTGATTGAACCACTCCAAATCCCCCGTGAATACCGTGCTTGCGGGTCCGGTCATGAAGACTGGCTGCCCTTCACCGTCCCACTCAATCTGCAGACTGCCACCTGGGAGTTGCACCGTCACGGCCTTACCGACGCGATCCCACAGGCGGGCGATCACCGCAGCGGCGCAGGCGCCGCTGCCGCAGGCCAGGGTTTCGCCGGCCCCGCGTTCATAGACGCGCAGGCGGAGGGTGTCGCGATCGACAATCTGCATGAAGCCGACGTTGGCCTGCTGCGGAAAGATCGCCTGCGTCTGCAAGCGCGGTCCCAGCGTGCGCACCGGCGCGGTGTCGAGATCGTCGACCAGGATCACCGCATGCGGATTGCCCATGCTCAGCGCGCCGAATTCCAGCGTGGCGCCATCCAGTTCGTGGCGATACCGCGTTTCGCGCTGCGTGGCCAGCATCGGAATATCGGCCGGTTCGAATCGCGGCGCGCCCATGTCCACACGAACCTGGCCATCCGCGAGCAACTGCAGCACCAGCACGCTGGATTGCGTGCGCACGCGGATCGTGTCGCGTTCGCTGAGTTTCTTGTCACGGACGAAGCGCGCCAGACAGCGTGCACCGTTGCCGCACTGGCCGGACTCGCTGCCGTCCGCGTTGTAGATGCGGTAATCGAAATCGATATCGGGCGCCGAGGCCGGCTCCACCACCAGAATCTGGTCGCAGCCCACGCCGAAGCGACGATCAGCGATGCGGCGCAGATCGTCCGCGCTGGGCACGAACGGCCGGCGCGTCGCGTCGATCACGACGAAGTCATTGCCGAGACCGTGCATTTTGGTGAAGGATTGCCTCATTCCCGAAAGCTTAACGCAGTCCCATGCCCACCGAGACCCTGGCCGTGCATCGCGGCGGCTGTCATTGTGGCGCCGTTCGATTCGAAGTCACGGCGCCGACCAAGCTCACCGTGCAGCGCTGCAACTGCTCGATCTGCCGGATGCACGATTTTCTGCACCTGATCGTGCCGCATGATCGGTTTTCGCTGCTGAGCGGTGAGGACCGGCTGAGTCGCTACACCTTCAACAGCGGTGTGGCGCAGCATCTGTTCTGCTCGATCTGCGGCGTGAAGTCGTTCTATGTGCCGCGCTCGAATCCGGACGGCTACTCGGTCAATCTGCGCTGTATCGATCCGTCCACGCTGGCGTCGGTACAGATCGAAGACTTCGACGGGCAGAACTGGGAAGCCAACGCCCAGGGGCTGGCGGCGCTGTCGAACCCGCACCGCTGAGCCCGGCATACGCGGTGGCGGCTTGGATTGCTCTGGTGCGCATGCTAGAAAGCGGGGCGCATCGTCCAGTGTCGCCCAGAACCTCAATAAACAGCATTACGTATCAGGGGCAGTCCAATGCAAGTCCTC
Organism: Banduia mediterranea; assembly: GCF_031846245.1. Classification (NCBI taxonomy): domain Bacteria; kingdom Pseudomonadati; phylum Pseudomonadota; class Gammaproteobacteria; order Nevskiales; family Algiphilaceae; genus Banduia; species Banduia mediterranea. The sequence goes on from NZ_JAVRIC010000027.1 coordinate 5,690, forward strand.
GGTGTGGATATCGGCTTCGGATTCACCAAGGCCACCGATGGTCGTCAGTACCAGATCTTCAAGTCCGTGGTCGGGGAATCCACGGAAATCCAGTTCAATGAGCCGCTGTTGCAGGCCAATGCGCCTTATGCGCGCCATATCGAGGTCGGCGGCGAAGGCTATTTTCTGGGCGAACTCGCGGAGGCGCAGTCGCGCGGGCGCGGTTTCACGCTGGATCAGTCTCAGTTCCTGCAGAAGTACGCGCAGACACTGGCGCTGGGCGCCACCGCACCGCTGATCAGCGGCAACGATCCGGTGCGCATCGTGACCGGCCTGCCGATCAGCTTCTACCGAAAGTACAAGGACACGCTCACGCAGTTGCTGCAGCGGCGTCACAGCTTCAACCTGATCAAACCCAATGGCGAGCGCGAGGAGAAGGTGATCTCGGTGGAGCGCGTGCGCGTGATTCCGCAGCCCTTCGGCTCGATGTTCGATCTGATGCTCAACGACATCGGCAAGCCGGCCAGCCAGCGCTTCGTCACCGAGAAGATCGGCATCATCGACGTGGGCTTTCGTACCGCCGACTACACCATCAGCGACAAGACGCGCTATTCGGAACGCGGCTCGCAGTCCTCGGACGCCGGCATCTCGCTGGCCTTCTCGGCGATCGCCAATGCCCTGATGGAGAAGAGCGGTGTCAGCGTGGAGCTGTACCGGCTCTACGACGCGGTCGGCAAGGGTTCGATCAAGATCAAGGGCAAGCGCTACGACATCACCAAGCTGGTGCAGCAGGCCTTCAGCGGCCTCGCCTCGCGCATCGCCACCGAGGTCAACCGCCTGTGGGCGGACGACTGGGATATCGACGCGGTGGTGCTCACCGGCGGTGGCGGTGCGGTGCTCGCGCCCTACCTGCAATCACTGATCGAAGGCGAACTGATCCCGGTGCCGGCGGATCAGGACGCGCGGCTCAACAACGTGGCCGGCTACTACAAGTACGGCATGCACGTCTGGGGCAGCTAGCAGACTCCTGGCAGGCTCAGCTCGGTTCGAACAGCGGCTCCCAGAGGTCCCAGTCGATCTCCAGGCCAGGCACGGCCGCGACTTCGGTCTGGCCGCCGAGTTCGCGGATGTCGGCGGCGCCATAGCGCGCCCCGGCGTCCAGCCGGTAGATTGTCAGAATGCGGTCCACGGGATGGACCAACCAGTATTCGGGCACGCCGTAGCGTTCATACAGGGCGCGCTTGGTGATCTGGTCCGTGCTGGCGGTGCTCGGTGACAGGATTTCGACGACCCAGTCCGGCGTTCCGATCAGCCCCGCCGGCGTGATCTTGCTGCGATCGCAGACGACCAGCAAGTCCGGTTGCACGATGCTGTCGCTGGTGTCGGCGCTGTTGAAGCGAACATCGAAGGGCGCCGCTCGCACATGACACTGCTTGCCGCGCAACTGTGCGTGCACTTGCGCGAGGATTTCCGCGCTCAGGCTCTGATGCGCATCTGACGGACTCGGCGACATCCCGTAGGCCACGCCGTCGATGATCTCCCAGCGCTCATCTTCCGGAAACTTCAGATAGTCCGCGTAGGTGTAGTGTCGATCATCCTTGCGAATCGGCGTGCCCATCAATCTGCTCCGCGGTCGGTGCCGGTTTCGGCATTATCGACCGATGCGGCGCTGTCGACAAAGCGACGCGCCAGCGCCAACAGTTCCGGCAGACTCGCCACCACGGTATCCGGGTGATGTGGATGGCGCGGCGTTTCGGGAAAGATTTTGTCGATCCAGGCCTGATCCCAGCCGGCGCCGTTGTAGAACACCGAGGTCACGCCGGCCTCGTTGGCGGCGATCACGTCGGTGGTGCTGTCGCCCACGTACCAGCAGCCGTGATCGGCCGGCGCTCCCAGGTTGTCCAGCGCCTTGAGAATCAGATCGGGATGCGGCTTGCGCTGCACCACGTCATCGCCACAGACCAGGGTGTCGAACAGCTCATTCCAGCCGGTGCCGTCCACCATGTAGATTTCGTGCGCCATGAACTGGCGCGCGCGGTTCGACAGCACGCCCAGGCGTATCCCCAGCGCGGACAGCGCCGTCAAGTGTTGCCGCGCATCGGCCTCCAAGGGTTTGACCGCACCGAAGTGCTTGCCGTAACTCTTGTCGAACTCGCGATGGGCGATGCGCTTGGCCTCCTGATCCTCGCCGAACAGCAGCTCGAAAATGTCGGTGCGCGAGACGCGGCGCTCGGCCTTGATCTTGGGATGCAGGCGGCCATGCTCGCGGATGTACTTGACCAGTTTCGCGTCTTCCATGGTCTTGGACTGCGCGGGCGGCACCACGCGATCGTGCAAGCCGATCTCGACCAGGCGCGGCAGCACGTCGTCCACCGCGTGGTACATCGCGTCCATGGTGTCGACCAGGGTCGCGTGCCAGTCGAACAGGATCACGCGCGGTTTCGCGTGCGGCAGATGCAGGATGCTCATGCGTATTTCGGCGGACGGCTCTCTGGCGTCTACCTTACGCTTGCGGTGTCGCATCCGGAATGAACGAATGGCGTTCGGACGTGGCACCATTTGTCCTGAAGCGGCGCCCAGCCGCACCTATAATCGAACGATCGTTCAGGCTGAGCGTGAGCGGAAACGGAAGGAGCAGCCCATGAATACCGTAGTGAGCCATTTGCCCAATGCGGCGCCGGACACGACCGAACCCAGCGAGCAACCTGATCTGCAGGCCGCCTTCGCAAAACAGCGCGACACCGCGCTACGCCTGCGCACCTCCACACCGGCCGAGCGCATCGCCAAGATCAAGCGCCTGCTGGAAGCCGTGCAGTCCTACATGCCGCAGTGGTACGAAGCCGGCGAGGCGGATTTCAAGAAGCCGCCGGCCGAAATGGACCTCACCGAAATCCTGCCCGTGGTGTCCGAGGCGCGGGACGCGATGCGGCATCTCAAGAAGTGGATGAAGCCGCACAAGGTGCGGCCCACGCGGATGATGCTCGGCAACTCGGCCTGGGTGCAGTGCGAACCCAAGGGCCGCTGCCTGATCATCTCGCCGTGGAACTATCCGGTGAACCTCACCTTCGGTCCGCTGATCTCCGCGATCGCCGCCGGCAATACCGCGATCATCAAGCCTTCCGAGATGACGCCGCATCTGTCCGCGCTGATGGGCAAGATCGTGCGCGAGGTGTTTCCGGAAGATGAAGTGGCCCTGTTCGAAGGTGATGCCGGGACCTCGCAGGCGCTGCTGGATCTGCCGTTCGATCACATCTTCTTCACCGGCAGTCCGGCGATCGGCAAGGTCGTGATGGCGGCAGCGGCCAAGCACCTGAGCAGCGTGACCCTGGAACTCGGTGGCAAGTCGCCGACCATCGTCGACGAAACCGCCAATCTCAAGGCGGCCGCGCGCAACGTGCTGTGGGGCAAGTACACCAACAACGGCCAGACCTGCATCGCGCCCGATCACATCTACGTGCATGAAAGCGTGCGCGAGGCCTTCATCGGTCATTGCGTGCAGGCCCTGGAACAGGCCTACGGCAAGACCGCGGCGGATCAGTTGCAGAGTCGCTCGCTGGCGCGTGTGGTCAATCAACGCCACACGCAGCGCATTGGCGGGCTGCTGGATGACGCGCGCCAGCAGGGCGCCAAGGTGCTGTTCGGCGGCGATGTCCAGGTCAACGAGTGCTTCATCGCCCCGACCCTGCTCGGCGACATCCCGCGCAGCGCACGCATCATGGACGAGGAAATCTTCGGCCCGATCCTGCCGATCATCAGCTACACCGACCTGGATGCGGTGATCGCCGAGATCAACGCCCAGCCCAAGCCGCTGGCGCTGTACGTGTGGAGCAAGAGCGAACTCAACATCCACAAGCTGCTGCACAACACCAGCTCCGGCGGCGCCTGCATCAACATGACGGTGATGCAGTTCGTGCACGGCAATCTGCCGTTCGGCGGCGTCAACAATTCCGGCATCGGCAACGCGCACAGTGAGTACGGCTTCAAGGCGTTCTCGCATGAACGCGCAGTGCTGCGCGCACGCGTTCCGGCGGCCTTCCTGTTCTACCCGCCGTACACCAAGACGACCTCGAAAATCGTCAAGCTGTTGCTGAAGATCCTGTAGCCGCTCATTCGAGCTTGTAGCCGACGCCGTAGATCGAGCGGATCAGCTCGCGCTCCGGCGCGGCCTGCTGCAGCTTGCGACGCAGGTTCTTGATGTGACTGTCCACCGTGCGGTCGGTCACGACGCGGTGATCGTTGTAGAGCTGGTCCAGCAGCTGCTCACGCGAGAACACGCGGCCGGGCGCGCCAGCGAGCGTTCTGAGCAGACGAAATTCCACCGGCGTGAGGTCCAGGACCTTGCCGCCGACGCTGGCGCGAAACCGGGCCTCATCGATATCCAGGGCCGGTTCGTCCATCGCGCCATCGACTGCGAAATCGCGACGACGACGACGCAGGATCGCGCGCACGCGGGCCACGACCTCGCGCGGCGAGAACGGCTTGCAGACATAATCGTCCGCGCCGATTTCCAGCCCGAGCAGACGGTCGATCTCCTCGACGCGCGCCGTCACCATGATCACCGGCACGTCCGAGAAGCTGCGCAGCTCGCGACAGATGTCCAGTCCATCGCGGCCCGGTAGCATCAAGTCCAGCAGCACCAGCTCGTAGGTTTGCGCGCGCAGCGCCGGGATCGCCGCGAGACCGTCGTGCGCCAAGTCCACCTCGTAGCTGGCGGCGCGCAGATAGTCGGCCATCAGCCCGGCAAGCCTGACCTCGTCCTCCACAATCAGGATGCGCGCGGCATTCATGCCGGCACCGCCAGCGGCAGCGCGACGCGAATGCGCAGACCGCCGATGGGTGAGGCCAGCGCCTCGATGCTGCCTTGATGCGCTTCGGCGATGTTGCGACAGATCGCCAGCCCCAGTCCGGCGCCGCCGCTGGCGCGATTGCGCGAGCCTTCCACGCGAAAGAAGCGGTCGAACAACTGCTGCCGGGAGTCCTGCGGCACACCGGGGCCGCTGTCGTCGATGTCCACGGTTGCGAACAAGCCCTCGACGGACACACTGATGGAGACACGACCATTTTCGTCGACGTAGCGCTGGCAGTTCTCCAGCAGATTGGCGAACAGTTGCCGCAGCCGCGATTCGTCTGCGGACACCACGATCGGCGTCTCCGCAGCTGGTCCGTCCAGGGCGATCCCGCGGCTGAGCAGACGCCCGCGACAGGCGGCCGCCGTGACGTCTAGCACGTCGACAAGATCCACGGAGACCATTCGATACGCCAACGCACCGACATCCGCCAGCGACAGGTCGTAGAGGTCCATCACCAGCTTGGACAGCGTCGCCACCTCACCTTGCAGGGATTTCACGGAAGACTGCGTCAACGGGCGAACGCCGTCTTCGATCGCCTCCAGTTCCGCGCGCAGCAGCGACAGCGGCGTGCGCAGCTCGTGCGAGACATCGGCGATGAAGGCGCGGCGCAGTTGCTCATTGCGTTCCAGCGTCAGTGCCAGGCGGTTGAAGTCCTCACCAAGGCGGCCGATTTCGTCGCGGGTGGCGACGTCCACTCGGCTGCTGTAGTCACCGTCGGCCAGGCGTCGCGTGCTGGCGGCAATCCCGCGCACCGGACGCATCAGGCCCTGCGTGATCAGCACGGCCAGGATCGCCGCCAGCAGCACGATGGCGCCGCCGACGAACCAGCTGGCCAGGCGTTGCTGGCGCAGAAACCGCAAGTCGGCCGCTTCGGTGAGACTTTGAAACGGCATCAGCGCCAGCCAGCCGACGGTTTCGCCATCCATGACGACCGGCTGGCGCAGCGCGTCCGCCGTGAGTTCCGGGAACCCGGCCACCGACTGTCCGTCCGCATCGAGCAGGCCCAGCCGGAAATTGGCGCCGGTCAGTTCCGGCAACAAATCGGCGGTGTCCGGCGGACCACTGTCATCCGATGAGGGGCGCATCAGCCGGAACCAGTCGCGCCGGCTGTGTCGCAGATGGTTCCAGCCGCCGTATTCGCGATACTCGTCGGCCAGACGCGGCGCCAGGCGCTGCATGCGCTGCACGCCCACTTCGTTGAGATAACCGAGAAAGCCGCGCGTGAAGCTCAGACGCGCCGCCGCGCCCATCGCTGCCGCCACCAGCACACTCATGGCGAGCAGGGCGATGAACAGCTTGAGCGTCATGCCGGGACGGTAGCGCAAGGTCGGCCGGGTGATCGGGCGTGGGGTATTAGGGCCGCCGCGCGACGGCATGTGCAAGAAGCGCGGCGATGAATTCAAGATTTCTCCTCAATTGCTGCACATTCGGCAGCGATGCTGTATTCGACGAATTTCCCTTGCCGCGAGACCCGATGAACGCTTCTTCCAAGACCCGCCGCTGGCTGATCGCACTGGCCGTGATCCTCGTGCTGATGGCCGGCGGCTTCGCCGCGCACGCCTGGCTCGGCGGCAAGAAGGAAGCGCCACCACCGAGCAGCGTGGTGGAGATCGGCGATATCGAGCGCACCGTCACCGCCGTGGGTTCGCTGCAACCCAAGGAGTACGTCGACGTGGGCACGCAGGTGTCCGGACGGGTCGAGGCCGTGCATTTCGAAATCAATGATCGCGTCAAGAAAGGCGACCTGATCGCGGAGATCGACGCCAGCACCATCGAGGCGACGATCCAGAGCGACCGTGCCGACATCGAAAACCTGGAAGCGCAGCTCGCGCAGCAGCGCGCCGAGGCGGTGCTGGCGCAGCAGCAGTACGAGCGCAACCAGCGCATGGCCGAATCGCGTGCCGTCAGCCAGGACACCGTGGATCAGGCACAGGCGGCGCTGGCGGTAGCCCGTGCCAGCGTCAAGGCGACTCAGGCGCAGCTCAAGTCCGCCGCCGCCTCGCTGGCGCGCGATCTGACCAATCTCGGCTACACCAAGATCTTCGCGCCGATGGACGGCACCGTGGTTTCACAGACCACGCTGGAAGGCCAGACCGTGAACGCAAATCAGTCCACGCCGGTGATCGTGCAGGTGGCCAACCTCGACATCATGACGGTGTGGGCACAGGTCACCGAGGCCGACATCAACAAGATTCAGCCGGGCATGAAAGCTTATTTCACGACGCTGGGCATGCCGGAACGGCGCTGGTCCGGCACCGTGCGGCAGGTCCAGCCGACGCCGGAAATCGTCAACGACGTAGTGCTCTACAACGTGCTGATCGACGTGGCCAACAACGAACGCCTGTTGCTGCCGGACATGACGGTGCAGGTGTTCTTCGTGCTGGGCGAGGCGCATGGCGTGCCGGTGGTGCCGATCACCGCGCTGCGGCAGCGCGGACCGCAGCGCTACGAAGCCACGGTGCTGACACCGCAGGGCCCGCAGACGCGGGAAGTGACGATCGGCGTGACCAGCCGGCTGCTGGCCGAGGTCAAGTCCGGACTCGAGGTCGGCGACCGCGTCGTCACGGCGGCGCCGACAGGCGCACAACAGAACGAGCGCCGTCCGCGCATGATGGGCCCGCGCCTGTGAGCGAGCCGCTGCTCAAACTGGACGGCGTTGCCCGCGTCTACCGCAGCGGCGACACCCTGCTGCGCGCGCTCGACGACCTGAGCCTGGAAATCCAGGCCGGCGAGTTCGTTGCCATCATCGGGCAGTCCGGTTCCGGCAAGTCCACGCTGATGAATATCCTGGGCTGCCTCGACCGCCCCAGCGAAGGACGCTACCAGGTGCGCGGCATGGACGTGGCGCGCCTGGATGCGGATGAACTCGCGGCGCTGCGGCGGGATACCTTCGGCTTCGTGTTCCAGCGTTACAACCTGCTGCCCTCGATCTCGGCCGCGGAGAACGTGGAGCTGCCGTCGATCTATGCCGGCCGCAACAAGCGTGAGCGTGCCACGCGTGCACAGGCGTTGCTGGCCCGCCTGGGCCTCGGCGATCGCGGCCAGCACCGGCCGAACCAGCTCTCCGGCGGTCAGCAGCAGCGCGTGTCGATTGCGCGCGCGCTGATGAACGGCGCCGAGGTGATCCTGGCGGACGAACCCACCGGCGCGCTCGATTCGCACACCGGCGAGGAAGTGCTGGCCCTGCTCAAGGACCTGCACACCCAGGGTCACACCATCATCCTCATCACCCACGATGCGGACGTGGCCGCGCATGCGCAGCGCGTGATCCAGTTGCTGGATGGCCGCGTGCTTGACGACAGTGGTGTCTCGGCCGCCAATCCGGTGACGCTGGAGCGGCCCGCCGGAGCGCGCCATCCGCATTGGGCACCACAGTTGATGGAGGCCGTGAAGATGGCCTTGCGCTCGCTACGCGCCAACCTGTTCCGCAGCCTGCTGACACTGCTGGGTGTAGTCATCGGCGTGGCCGCGGTGGTGACCATGCTGGCCATCGGCAACGGCAGCAAGCAGGACGTGCTGCAACGGATCGAATCCATGGGCAGCAACCTGCTGCTGGTGCGGCCCGGCGCGCCGGGCACGCGTCCGTCCGGTGACGTGGCCACGCTGACCGTGGCCGATGCGCAGTCCCTGCGCGAGCTCGACAACGTGGCCTACGTCTCGCCGGAGCGCGAGACCAAAGCCACGCTGCGTTTCGGCAACGTGGACTACCGATCGGACATCTCCGGCGTATGGCCGGACTACCAGCACATGCAGGACTGGACGCTGTCCGCCGGCAGCTTCATCAACGATCAGGATGTGGCCGGCTATTCGGCCGTGGTGGTACTCGGCAAGACCGTGGCCGACAACCTGTTTCCGAACCGTCCGAACCCGGTGGGCGAATACGTACTGATCGGCAATTCGCCGTTCGAGGTGATCGGTGTACTCGCGCCCAAGGGCGCCAATGCCTTCGGCTCGGACATGGACGATGTCGCCCTGGTGCCGCTGAGCACCGGCTTCATCCGCCTGTTCGGCCAGCAGTACCTGCGTTCGATCAACCTCAAGATCGTCGACGCCGATCAGGCCGAAGCCACCGAGGAGGCGATCCGCCAGCGTCTGATGCAGCGTCACGGCAGCGAGGACTTCCAGATTCGCAGCACCGAATCGCTGATGGAAATGGTGTCGTCCGCGCAGGACACGCTGACGGTCATGCTCGGCGCCGTCGCCGCGATCTCGCTGCTGGTCGGCGGCATCGGCGTGATGAACATCATGCTGGTCAACGTCACCGAACGGACCCGCGAGATCGGCGTGCGCATGGCCACCGGCGCGCGCCGCAGCAACATCCTGCTGCAGTTCAATACCGAAGCCCTGGTGGTCTGCGGCATCGGCGGCCTCATCGGCGTCCTGTTCGGCTTCGGCGCCGGCATCATCGCCGGTTCGCTGGGCAGCAAGGTCGCCTTCACCGCCGCGCCGCCGCTGCTGGCGTTCGGCTCGGCTTTCGCCACCGGTCTGCTGTTCGGCTATCTGCCGGCGCGCAAGGCCGCCTACATGGACCCCGTCACCGCGCTGGCCTCCGAATGAACATGCGTTTCGCCTCCATCACGCTCACCGCCGGCCTGCTCTGCGCCTGCAGCCAGGTACCCGTCTACGAGCGGCCCCAGGCACCGATCGGTGCCGAATTCGAATCCGCCGCCGGCCTGCCGGATGCCGTCGCCCCGCAATGGTGGCGCAGCTTCGGTAGCCCGCAGCTGGACGCGCTCATCGAACAGGCCACGGCCAGCAATTTCGATCTGCGCGCCGCCGTGGCGCGCATCGACCAGGCGCGCGCATCGCTGCGCATCGGTTCGGCCGATCTGCTGCCGAACGCCTCGGCGTCCGGCTCCATTAGCAGTAATCGCCAGGAGCAGAACGGCCGTTGGGACAGCGGGGAATCCGACCAGGCTTCACTCAGCGTCGGTTACGAACTGGACCTCTGGGGAGGCAATCGGGCCGCACGTGAAGCCGCCTTGGCCCGCCTGGACGCCAGTCGCTGGAACCGCGCCGCCGTGGTTCTGGTGCTGCAGTCCGACGTCGCCACGAGCTATTTCCAGATTCTCGCATTGAGCGAACAGCTGGACATCGCGCGCCAGAACCTGGAGGCCGCGCAGGAACTGCTGGACCTGGTGCAGGTGCGCTACGACGCCGGTGCCGCCACCGCGCTGGAACTGGCCCAGCAAAAGACCACGCTGCTGTCGATTGCCGCCACCATTCCGAGCCTGCAGCAAAGCCTGGCCAGTGCCCGCAACGCGATGAAGGTTCTGCTCGGCGGTGAGCCGGGTTCGGAGCTTGCGGCCGCGCCCATCGCCGCGCTGACGGTGCCGGACCCCTCACCGGGTGTGCCCAGCGCCTTGCTCGAGCAGCGTCCCGAAATCCGCATCGCCGAGGCCAGCCTCATCGCCGCCAATGCCGACATCGGCGCCGCGCGTGCCGCACTGTTGCCGAGGGTCGAGCTTTCATTGTCGGCCGGCGTGTCCGGCGCACTGACCGGTGGCAGCAGCCAGTTCGTGTCGCTGGCCGGATCGCTGGCACAGACCCTGTTCAACGGTGGCGCGCTGCGCGCCCAGGTCCAGCTCAGCGAAGCGGCACAACAGGAACTGACGGCGAGCTACCTGCAAACCGTGCTGGAAAGCGTGAAGGAGGTCGAAGACAGCCTTGTCGCGCAGCGCACCGCCAGCGATCGCGCCGTGATTCTGGAACAGGCCGCCGAGCAGGCGCGCGAGGTCTACCGTCTTGCCCTGATTCGCTTCGAAGCCGGCAGCGAAGACCTGCTGACCCTGCTCGATGCGCAGCGCACGCGCCTGTCCGCCGAGGACAGCCTGGTGCAGGCGCGCTACAACCGGCTGCTGGCCGCCGCCCAGTTGTTCAAGGCCGTGGGCGGCGGTTGGGCCGAAGCAGCGCTGGACGAAACCTGAGAATGAGGTCTTCGCTCAGGGTTTGACGAACTTCAGCGTCATGCGGTCGCTTTCACCGATCGCCAGATAACGGTTCCTGTCCTCGTCGCCCAGACGCAATGACGGCGGCAGCGTCCACACACCCTTGGGGTGATCGGCCGAATCCTTGGGGTTGGCGTTGATCTCGGAGGTCTCCGCCAATTCGAAGCCGGCTTTCCGCGCCATCTCGATCACGTAGTCCTGGCGCATGTAGCCACTGGCCTCCTGATCGTCGAGCGAGCGGGCTTCCGGCAGGCGGTGCTCGACGATACCGAGCACGCCACCGGACTTGAGCGCGGTGAACATGGCCGACAATGCAGCCAGCACGTTCTCGTCACCACCGCCGCGCATGTACCAGTTGTGCACATTGCGGAACGTCAGCACCAGATCCGCGGTACCGGCCGGCGCGATCGACAGTTCGTCCGGCGGGCTGAAGCTGGTGAGCGTCACCTTGTCGTAGAGCGCCGGCGTGGCCGCCATCTTCTCGATGAACGTCTGCCGAGAATCCCGGAAGTACGAAGAGCTGGAATCGGCGCTGAAATGGGCCGCGTAGAACTTGCCATTCTCGCGCAGATACGGCGCCAGAATTTCGGTGTACCAGCCACCGTCCGGCCAGATTTCCACTACCGTCATGTCGTCCTTGATGCCGAGGAAACTCAGGGTTTCGTAGGGGTGCCGGTAATCATCTCGTTCAACATAGTTCGCCGTGCGCGTGTCGCTGGCAATCGCCTGTTCCAGAGCCTGGTCTTCGCCGTGGGCCACGCCGCAGACGGACGCTAGCAGCAACAGGCCGGCCAGGGGTTTACGGGTTAAGTTCATCGTGTTTGCTCCGGGCCAAGTAGGGGCAAGAGTTTGTTGTTCGACGCCAAGGGCGAGCCTGACCGCCGGACGATTATTCCAGCAAGCGATTGCACGCTTGGGTCAGCAACCATAGCCGATTCAGTCATGCGGGAACGTCACGGTCATTCCGGTCTCATCGAGGGCGACGTCACCGCCCTGAGCACAACCTGCCTGAGTCGTGCACAGAATGAGCTCAAGCTCTCGTTCCGAGCCTTTGAGCATGGTCCGAATGGTATAGCTCCCCCCCGCCCGCGTCCCGCCCAAATGGACGAAGTGCACGCCAAAGCTTCCGATCTCCATCGTTCCAAGGTGTCCGCCGACACACCTACCGCGGCGGCCACGTCCTTCACGCCTGCACTCTCCGGCGGTAGCAATCGCGCCACCGCCCGGTCCTTGAATCCTTGTCCGTATCGAGCCCCGTCATCATCCTTTCGCCCCCTCTATGGCTTTCCAATCGGGGCGACAACTATTCTGACGCGGGGGGGGGCGGCCTCAGAGGATGTCCAGCACGTTCTCTGGGGGCCTGCCGATGGCCGCCTTGCCGTTGTAGACCAGCACCGGGCGTTCGATCAGCCGCGGGTGTTCGGCCAGTACCGCCAGCCACTGCGCGTCGCTGTAGCCATTGTCACGCGACAGGCCCAGCTCGCCGAACAGCGCTTCCTGGGTGCGCATCAGCTGCAATGGCGAGATGTCCAGCAAATCGCAGATTTCGGCGAGTTCGGCCGCTGTCGGCGGCTGCTGGAGATATTCGACGATGTCGACGTCGATGCCGCGCGCCTGGACCAGCTCCAGAGCCTGTCGGGATTTGCTGCAACGTGGGTTGTGAAGAATCAGATTGCGCATGGGGCAGTTTGCATTTGAGCTTCGAACGGATCGCAAGCATAGGGGATTGGCGCAGCTGCGGACCGGGCTACAATCCGGCTTCAAAGGGGGCGGACATGGACACAATCGGGGTCTTGGACATGGGCACAATCGTGGCGATCGTGGTCGGGGTCTTTCTGCTGGTCACCGCCTGGCGCGGCGTGGTCACGGTGCCGCAGGGCACGGAGTACACGATCGAACGCTTCGGCCGCTATCGCGCCACCTTCGGGCCGGGCTTTCACTGGCTGGTGCCGTATGTGGATCGCATCGGTCACCGCATCAGCATGATGGAGCAGGTGCTGGACGTGCCCTCGCAGGAAGTCATCACCAAGGACAACGCCATGGTCGGGGTCGACGGCGTGGTGTTTTTCCAGGTGCTGGATGCGCCCAAGGCGGCCTACGAGGTACACAACCTGCAGAACGCGATCCTCAATCTGACGATGACCAATCTGCGTACGGTCATGGGCTCGATGGACCTGGATTCGCTGCTGAGCCAGCGCGACCACATCAACGCGCAACTGCTGACCGTGGTCGACGACGCCACCACGCCCTGGGGACTCAAGGTCACGCGCGTGGAGATCAAGGACATCCGCCCGCCAACCGATCTGGTCGACGCGATGGCGCGGCAGATGAAGGCGGAGCGTCTCAAGCGAGCCTCGATACTCGAAGCCGAAGGCGCGCGCCAGTCCGCGATCCTCAAGGCCGAGGGCGAGCGTCAGGCGCAGATTCTGGCTGCCGAGGCCGAGAAGCAGGAGCAGATCCTGGAGGCCGAAGGCCGCAAGGAAGCCGCGTTCCGTGACGCCGAGGCACGCGAGCGCGCGGCCGAGGCCGAAGCCAACGCGACCACGATGGTCTCGCAGGCGATCGAGAAAGGCGATATCCAGGCGATCAACTATTTCGTGGCCAACAACTACATCGAGGCGCTGCGCATGATCGCCACCAGCCCCAACGAAAAGCTGGTGCTGATGCCGCTGGAGGCCAGCAATGTGATCGGCGCCCTGGGCGGTATCACCGAATTGACCAAGAAGCTCGGTGGCGGAGGCGGGCAGTGACGTTCGAGTTCTGGCATTGGCTGGCGCTGGGATTCGCGCTGCTGGTGCTGGAGATGTTTCTGCCGACCGAGTTCATCCTGCTGTGGGTGGGCGCCGCGGCGATCGTGGTCGGCGGCGTGTCCTGGCTGGCTCCGACGCTGGACTGGACACTGGCGTTCGTGCTCTGGGGTGTGCTGTCGGTGGCGGCGGTGCTGGCCTGGCGCAAGCTCAAGCCGCTGAGCTTCGTCAGCGAGCGGCCCACCTTGAACCGTCGCGGCGAATCCTATGTGGGCCGGGTGTTCACGCTGGACGAGCCGATCGTCAACGGTGTCGGCAAGCTGCGTGTCGACGATAGCCATTGGCGCGTCAGCGGGCCGGAGTGCGCCACTGGCGATACCGTTTGTGTGGTCGCTGCGGACGGCGCTACGCTGCGTATTGAAAAACTGGCCTGAACGGTCGGCTGTGGGATCCGGGCCTACTGCGGGCGCTCGGCGCGTGCCGCCGCAAGCAGCAGCGCGGCGCCGAACACGGCGCAGGCCGTGGCCGCAGGCGCGTAGCTGTCGAAAACATCGTGGACGAAGCTGAACAGATAGGGGCCGACGGCGGTGCCGGCAACCACCAGCGACATCACGAACCCGGAGATTGCGCCGAGGTGCTGTCGTCCGAAGAAACGTGGCCAGGCCAGGCTCGAGGTGATGCCGAACATGCCCTGCATCATGCCGATGCCGACGATCACCAGCAGCATGGACCGGGTCTCGGTCAGCGTGGCAAGCGCCAGGGACAGCACGACAATGCCGGCCATTTGCACCATCGCCAGGTATTTGAGCTTGATGTAGTCGCTGAGCCAGCTGCCGACGAACTCGAAACTCACGGCGATGAAGGCGGCCGGAATGAAGACGCCGACCGCGCGTTCACGGCTGATACCGGCCTCACCGAAGATCGACACCACGTGGAAGGTGCAGGCCGTGAGCAGCAGGCCGCAGAGCACCGCGCTCAGCGCGAACACCCAGAAACTGTAGGTGCGACGCGCCTCGAACAGCGTGAACGAACGTCCGGCATCGGTCTCCGCATGGGTCTTGCGCGCCTTGAGCGCGAGATTGCCGTCGGGCCGCAGACCGTGGTCCTCGGGTCGCGCACGGAAGGTGATGAATGCGAACAGCGCGAATCCGGCGAGCACCAGCGCCAGCATCCGCCAGGCCCATTGCCAGCCGCCGTGCTGAATCAGCGCTTCGAGAACCCGCGGTGTCGACGAGAAGCCGAACGCCACCGAGACGCCGAGCACGGCATTGGCGAGGCCGCGGCGTTTCTCGAACCACTCCATCGCCATGTTGCGCGAAGCCAGCGTCAGGGCGCCCTGCCCGAAGAAGCGCAACAGGAAAAAGCCGACCGTCATGACCAGGAACGCGGCAGTCCCGGAATGGCTTTGCGGAAGCAGCGAGGCGAGGGTGGTGCTTGCGATCGGCGACACGCTCAGGCCGGCCAGGACCAGCGCGAGCATCAATGCGGCACCGACCGCCAGCCAGCGCCCACCATGGCGGTCGTAGGCGCGTCCGACGCGCGACAGCAGCAGGGCGCTGCCGATGGTGCCCACCAGATAGGCCAGGCTCAGCAGATTGCGTGACAGCCCGTGCGCCTCGATCAGGAAATCGGTGAATACCGAGACACCCACGGTCTGGCCGGGCGCGCTCATCAGCACGCCCAGCGTGGCGCCGATCAGGATCACCCAGCCGTAGAAGAAGGGCAGGCGCACGGGGTCGTACGGGAAACGGCCGATGCGACTGGCCGTGCCGCGTGTGGATGGGGGGCTTTCCAAGGGCTTGCGGAGGGGAAGTGGGAGCGATGGACTCGCAGGCCTGGCATTGTCGGGAGGTCTGGTATCACTGTGCAAGCTGTTTGCGTGGCGCGGTCTGTCCTTGCGGCGCAAGGTGGAACTGGGCGAAAAGCGGATCACGTTTTCGTTCCCTGCCATCAGGAATCTGCCATGCATGCATTCATGCCGACCCGGTTGCTCTGCTGTCTCGCGACCGTCCTTCTGTTGCAAGCCTGTGGTTCCAGCGACGACGTCGATGGTGGCACCAACGGCGGTGGTGAGGTGTTCGTGGATCAGGCCTGCGATGCGCCAGCGGCGGCCAGCGCCACCTCGTATTCGTTCACCAGCCCGGTGCCGCAGGACGTGGATCCGAGTGTCGATCCCCTGCCGACCACCGAAATCTTTCTGACGGTGATGCTGCCCGAACGCTGCGAAGGCGAGGTCTTTCCGCTGGTGCTGCAGACGCACGGCTACGGTGGCTCACGGCGCACCGAGCTGGCAGCCGACGGCGCCCTGTACCCAGAGCACGCGGGGCTGACCTCGATCGATGAAATGACCCAGGCCTTGGCCTATCACAACTACGTGGTGGTGAGCTGGGATCAGCGCGGACACGGTGAAAGCCAGCCGCGCAATGGCGGCGGCTATGCGCGACTCAACAGCCCGGACATGGAAACTGTGGATGCCCGGGCCCTGCTCGATTGGCTCTATGATCGCGCCGAGGAATTCCACCTGTGGCGCCAGGACGACACGGGCATCGCCAAGGATCTGAAAGTCGGCACACTCGGTTACAGCTATGGCGGCGCCGCGCAGTTGCCGCTGGCGGCGCTGGATCGGCGCATCGACACGATCGTGCCGATCGCCACCTGGAACAACCTGCTGTATTCGCTGGCCGCCGGTGGCGCGCTCAAGCAATCCTGGATTCAGCTGCTGTGCCTGTTCGCCGTGGTGCCTTCGGACGGGGCGGTGGTCGGCACCATCAATACGCCAGCGGTGAACACCATGTGCAACAGTGCGGCGGTGCGCCAGCCGCTGTCGTTCAATGTTCGTACTTATGACGATCTGATCGAGCGCATCGGCCGCGATTTGGCCTCGCCGCATCCGGTGACCGAGGATGAATTCATCGGTTTGTTCGACCAGGGCATGGGCTATTTCCGTCGCCAGCAGGCCACAGGCGAGCCCTGGGGCCATGGCGAGTCGGAAGCGAAACTGAGACCGGTGCCGGCGCTGTTTCTGCAGGGCAATCGCGACGGCCTGTTCAATCTGACGGAAGCCTACGTGAACTGGCGCTACTTCCGCGAGGCCGGAGGCGATACCCGGCTGATCAGCATGGAAAGCGGCCATCTCTCGCCGTTCGCGCAACAGGTGGACGGCCCCGCCAATTGCGGCGGCGTGCAAGGCGTATATGCGATTCTCGCCTGGTATGACCATTACCTGAAAGGCTTCGACAGCGAGGAATTCGAGACGCTGCCCGACTTGTGCATCTCGGTACAGTCCTCGGTGAATGCCCCGGCCGGACCGGAAATCGGCGTTGCCCTGGACGAGATGCCGTTCGGCAGCCTGTCGGGCGTCGGCAGCCTGCCGGTCCAGGAGGATCAGGTGACGGTCGACATCCCCATGGGTGCAGGGCGGCCCACGTTCGTGTCCCTGGCGACGATTCCCGAGGACGATTACGTGCTGGCCGGCGTGCCGACTGTCGGTCGCATCACGGTCAGCCCCGGCATGGGGGCGACGCATGAAGCCATCGCGCTGATCGGTGTCGGTCTGCAAAGAAATGGAAAGCTGTATCTGATCGATGATCAGGTCACCGGTCTGCTCGAAGCTGAGCACAGCACCAACCGCTGGCTCGACGAGGGTGATCCGGTGATGCTGCCGGGACTCGGCGAAGTGCTGCAGGCCGGCGATGAAATCGGTCTGCTGTTCTTCGAACAGCAGACCCAGTATTCGGTGTTGCTGTCGCTGACTTCGCTGACCACGACCGTACCGGGCGGGCTGATCAGCTATCTGGCCGCGCTGCCCTTCCCCCATCCGCTCGCAGACGTGCTGGTGCCGGTCGTCAATGTGCTGACCAATCCCAATCCCTATCACGCGGAGCTGGAAGACGTTCGCATACCGGTGTTCAAGCCTGGTGTGTATGCCAACAGCCAGTGGCGTCTGCCGCCCGACGGCTGAGTGGCCGGATGGTTCGGAACGATATTTCGAGCATTGCCGCAGACTTAGCGCGAATGCCGTTTCGGAGCACTTGACGCTTCGTAGGGTTCGGCGCAAAAGTACTTTTCATATGAAAAGGTATTTTTCGCCAAACGTGTGTTTCCATGAGTCGTGAACAAGCGCTGGCCGCGCTGCTCGACGACCCGAAGCTGTGGTGCGGCGGCGAACACGCCGGCCTGCGCACCGAGACCACCGGGCACCCCGATTTCGATCGTTTGTTGCCCGGCGGTGGCTGGCCGGTGGGCGCGCTGAGCGAGTTGTTGCTGCCGCACCCGGGCGTAGGCGAGTTGCAACTGGTGCTGCCCTGGCTTGCGCGCCTGACGCAGGCCGGCGGCCGTGCGGCTCTGGTTGGTCCGCCGCACCTGCCGTACGCGCCTGCATTGGCCGACGCCGGCGTCGTGCTGTCGAGGTTGCTGGTCGTGAATCCAGAAAGTGAAGGTGCCCGTCACTGGGCGGCGGAGCAGCTGTTGCGTGCAGCCTGTTTCGGCACGGTGCTGGCCTGGCCGGGGCGGCTCGACGGGCAGGACCTGCGCCGCTTGCAGCTGGCAGCAGAAACCGGCCACGCTATCGGCATTCTGTTCCGGGATCTCGGCCAGGAATCGCAGGCATCGCCTGCGGCTCTGCGTATCCGGCTTGAGTCGGTGGCCGGTGGCCTCAGTGCCCGCATTCTCAAGTGCCGCGGCCGCGTGCCCAGTCAGCCGTTTCGGTGGGCGGCGTGAGCGAAGAAGCAGGTTTCGCGCGAAGGCGCCAAGACGCAAAGGAAAAACGTTTTGGCGCCTTCGCAGCTTGGCCTATTCCCGCAGTTCCTTGCGCAGGATCTTGCCGACGTTCGATTTCGGCAATTCCTCACGGAATTCGACGAGTTTCGGCACCTTGTAGCCGGTGAGTCTTTCCTTGCAGTAGGTCTTGAGTGTTTCGACCGTCAGGCCCGGGTCCTTCTTGACCACGAAGACCTTGACCGCCTCGCCGGACTTGGTATCCGGCACGCCGACGCAGGCGCATTCCAGCACGCCAGGATGCATCGCCACCACGCCTTCGATCTCGTTCGGGAACACATTGAAGCCGGATACGATGATCATGTCCTTCTTGCGGTCGACGATCTTGAAGTAGCCCTTGTCGTCCATCACCGCGACATCGCCGGTGCGGAAATAGCCATCGGCGGTGAACGACTTGGCATTGTCTTCGGGCCGGTTCCAATAGCCCTGCATGACCTGCGGACCCTTGACGCACAACTCTCCGGGTTCCCCGGTCGGCACGATGTTGTCATCATCGTCGCGTAGCGACACGTCCGTGGACGGCAGCGGAACACCGATGGTGCCGTTGTAGTCCGGCTTGTCGAACGGATTGATGGTGACCGCCGGAGAAGTCTCGGTCAGGCCATAGGCTTCAGACAACGGTTTGCCGGTGACCTCCGCCCAACGCTTCGCGACCGCTTCCTGCACGGCGGCGCCGCCGCCCAGCGTCATCTTCAGCGAGGAAAAGTCCAACTCGGAAAATCCCGGCGTGTTGAGCAGTCCGTTGAACAGGGTGTTGACGCCGGTGAACGCGGTGAAGCGGTGCTTGGCCAGTTCCTTGACGAAGCCCGGCATGTCGCGCGGATTGGTGATCAGCACGCCCTTGGCACCGATGATGAAGTAGACCAGACAGTTCGCCGTCAATGCGAAGATGTGGTAGAGCGGCAGCGCGGTGATGATGATTTCCTGGCCGTCTTTGGCGAGATCGCCGATCCAGGTGCGGGCCTGCAGCACATTGGAGACAATATTGCCGTGGCTCAGAATCGCGCCCTTGGAAAGTCCGGTGGTGCCGCCGGTGTACTGCAGAAAGGCGATGTCTTCATGGGTCAGGGCAACACGCTTGTAGGCTTGCGCCTTGCCGCGTGCCAGTGCCGTACGCAGCGGAATCGTTCCGGGAATGTCCCAGGCTGGCACCATCTTCTTGATGCGCTTGACCACCAGATTGATCAGACTGCGCTTGGGGAAGGGCAGCAGGTCGCCGATCTGCGTGGTGATCACGTGCTCGACCTTGGTCTGGCCGATGACCTTCTGCAGCGTCGTGCAGAAGTTCTCGACGATCACGATCGCGCGCACGCCGGCGTCATTGAGCTGATGCTCGAGTTCGCGCGGTGTATACAGCGGGTTGACGTTGACCACCACCATACCGGCGCGCAGCACGCCGAACAGGGCAACCGGATACTGCAGCAGGTTGGGCAGCATGATCGCGACGCGATCACCCTTGTCCAGACCCAGCACATTCTGCAGGTAGGATGCGAAGTCCTGGGTCAGCCGATCGAGCTCGTCATAGCTGATGCTGTGATCGAGATTTTCGAACGCCGGCTTTTCCCGAAAGCGGGCGATGCTTTTCTCGACCAGGTCCACAACCGAGTTGTAGGCCGAACTGTCGATTTCGGCCGGTATGCCGGGCGGATATTCCTTGAGCCAGACTTTTTCCACGCGCTTTCCTCACCCATTTCGTTCTTGGCGGGCGTATCCCTACGGCCGCGTACAGAGTAGTGCCACTATAAGAAAAAAAGCACTCTCGTGGGAGGCTCAAGCTGCTTGTTCGATCAGCCAGTCGCGCACGCTGCGCTTGCCGTCACCTTCGGCGAAACCGCGCTCGGCGGCTGCGACCAGTGAGCGTATGTGTCGGCCGAATTCACTCTTGATCGGCAAGCCATCCGAATCGAAGCCGCTGCGAATCAGCAGCCACAGTTCGCCGAGGGTGAATCCGCCGAAATCGCGGGCCGGCATCAGTGTCGGCTGTTCCTGTTCCGCTTCGAGCAGAATCTTGTGATGCAGCAGAATCTGGACACAGATATCGACATGTTCGGGAGAGTTGCCCAATAGCTTCGCCAGTTCGTCGCGTTGCGGGCCGGGTTGGCCGTTCATGAAGCGCTGGCCAACGATGCCGACGATTGACAGCGCGAGATACTCCGATGAAAACGCCGACAGGAACGGCGTGTATGCGCTGGGCATCAGGTATTCGCGGCACTGCACGTAGAACGAGAGCTGGCAGCCGATCAGCAGGATCAGCCAGCCTACGTAGAGCCAGATCAACAGGAACACTACGATCGCGAAGCCGGAATAGATCGCGTTGTAGTTGGTGGCGCCGCTCACGAATGAAGCGAAGGCGAGACTGGCCGATTGCCACAGAATGCCGGCCAGCAGGGCACCCGCCAGCGCAGCGGTGAATCGCACACGGATGTTCGGGATGAAGGCGTAAAGGAAGGTGAAAGCCGCCACCACCAACAGATACGGTATGAACTGCGTGATCAGGAACACCAAAGGCCCGAGCACACCAAGGTTCAGCACCCACTGCGCGATGGCGCTGTTCTTGAGCGCGGTGGTGATGCCGATCGCCGAGAATACCAACACCGGCCCGACGATCAGCACCGAGAGATATTCGCCGAAGCGTTGTCCGAAGCTGCGCGGGCGTTTCAGCCGCCAGATGAAATTGAAGGCGCCCTCGACCTTCTGCAGCAGTGCAATCGCCGAATACAGCAGCAGGCTGACGCCCACCGACCCGAGCACGCTGACCTTGATGTTCTCGACAAAGCCGATGATGTTCTGGGTCACATCCGGCGCCTGGGGCCCCAGCGGGCGCAGGAACTCCAGCAGCATCGGTTCCAGCGCGTTGTGCACGCCGAAGGCCTTGAGCATCGAAAAGCTCAGGGCCAGCAGTGGCACCAGCGACAACAAGGTGGTGTAGACCAGGCTCATCGCCCGCATCGACAGCTGGCCTTCCATGAAGTCGCGCACCAGCGCGATCGAATAGCGGCCCAGCGTCAGCAGCACGCCCTCGATCCAGTTGGCGGGCTGCCGCTGCCAGAGTTGCAGGCGCAGGCGGTCGAGTAGCTTTTCGATCATTAGCCCAGTTTAGCCGGATTGAGTGTGGCAACCACTTGTGCTTCGGGCCTGCACTGATTCGGGCATGGACACGATGCACGGGTAGACTGGTGGCGATTTCGAATTCGACCGTGACACCTTGGACAGCCCCTCTTCCGACATTCACACCACGCTGAAGGCCCGCTTCGGCTTTGACGATTTTCGTCCCGGCCAGGAAGCGGTGGTACGCGATGTGCTCGCGCACCGCGACCTGCTCGCGGTGATGCCCACCGGTGGCGGCAAGTCGCTGTGCTTCCAGTTGCCGGCCGTGCTCGCGCCCGGCGTGATGATCGTGGTGTCGCCACTGATCGCGCTGATGCAGGATCAGGTGCGGCTGCTGACCAACAGCGGCATCGCGGCGACGTTTCTCAATTCCAGCCTGGCCGGTGCCGAGGCGGGCCAAAGGCTGCGTGATCTCGAAGGCGGGCGCTACAAGCTGCTGTACCTGGCGCCGGAACGCCTGATGCTGCCGGAGTTTCTGGATACCACGCTGCGGCGTCTCGTCGAAACCGTGGGCATCAGCGGCGTCACCGTGGACGAGGCACATTGCGTGTCGCAATGGGGCCATGATTTCCGGCCCGAGTATCGTCAGCTTGGCAGTCTGCGGGAACGTCTTCCGGGTGTTCCTATCCATGCCTTCACCGCCACCGCGACGCCGCGCGTGCGCGAAGACATCGTCGCCCAGCTAGGCCTGCGCGATGCCGCGGTGCACGTCGCCAGTTTTGATCGCCCGAACCTGTTTTATGCCGTTCGACCCAAGGGCAAGCGCAGTTATGGCGAATTGCTGGATCAGGCGCGCGGCGGCGGATCCGGCATCGTCTACTGCCTGTCGCGTCGGCGCGTCGATGAACTCGCGCACAAGCTGGTCGAGGACGGGGTGCGTGCCGTGCCCTACCACGCCGGCCTCAATGCGGAAACACGTCGCGATAACCAGGACGCCTTCATCCGCGACGATGCCCAGGTGGTGGTGGCGACGATCGCCTTCGGTATGGGTATCAACAAGCCCGATGTCCGCTGGGTCACACATCACGATCTGCCGATGACGGTGGAGGGCTACTACCAGGAAGCCGGTCGAGCCGGGCGTGATGGCGAGCCCGCCCGTTGCACGCTGTTGTTTTCACCGAACGACATTCGCACCGTTGAATTCCTGATCGACAAGAAGCGCGACCCTCACAGCGGCGAACCGCTCGAAGACGAGCAACGCAAGGCGCGCACACAGTTGCGCAAGGTGCTGGGCTACGCCGAATCGGGCGAATGCCGTCGCGCCATCCAGCTGCGTTATTTCGGAGAGGACTACAACGGCCCTTGTGGGCAATGCGACAACTGTACCGAGCCGCGCGAAACCGTGGACTGGACCGTGCAGGCCCAGCAGTTTCTGTCCGCGGTGGCGCGCCTGGCGCAGCGGGGGCAGCGCTTCGGCGGGGCGCACATCATTGACATCCTGCGGGGCTCCACGCGCGAACGCATTCTGCAGAACGGACATGATCAGCTCAGCGTCTATGGCATCGGCAAGGCGCACGACGTGGATCAGTGGCGGGTGCTGGCGCGCACCCTGGTACATCAGCAATTGCTCGCAGAATCCGGCGACGCCTATCCGGTGTTGTCGCTGGTGCCGGACAGCCGCAGTGTGCTGCGCGGCGAACGTCAGGTGCATCTCGTCCTGCCCGAAAAGCCCCCGCGCCGCAGCCGCCGTGAACGCGGTCGCGAACGCGACGAGGCCGGCTTGCCGAGTGATGTCGACATGGAACTGTTCGAGGCGCTACGCAGTCTGCGCAAGCGTCTCGCCGACGAACAGGGCGTTCCGCCGTATGTCGTGTTCAGCGATGCGAGCCTGCGCATGATGATCGAACAGCGTCCGAAAACCCTGGGCGCCTTCGCCGAAATCAGCGGCGTCGGTCAGGCCAAGCTGGACCGTTATGGCGAGCCGTTTACCGCGCTCATTCGCGAGCAGGGCTGACGGCTCAGCCGCCGATTGTGCAGCGGTTGCCGGCGCCCATTCCCGGCTGAATATTCCCAGGTTGACACCGCCGCCATCGAGCGATATGGTGCACTGCACAAATTGCTGCAGAGCAACAAAACAAAACGTCTCAAGTTGTTGGGTGCAGCGAAAGGGGTCGGGCCAGCCGACTGTCAAATTGGTCAATTATTTGAAATTCGAAACTCAGGAGTTTGAGATGAATCTGGAAACCGTGATGAATGACGTGAAGTCGAAGATGGTTGTTGTGCAGGGCCGTGCCCAGGATGTCGCCGAAGTGTCCGTGGACACTTTCAAGCAGGCCAGTGACGTGGTACTCAACGGTGTGCAGGTGCTGGTCAAGACCCACACCGAAACCGCCACCGAACTGTTCGGCTACAGCAAGGCCAGCTTCGAGAAGGCCAAGGCCGACGGGATCGCGGCCGTGGTTTCCAACCCGGTCATCTACATGCCGGAAGGTCGCGAGAAGGTGGTTGCGGCATTCAATGACACGCTGACCACGTTCACCAAGACCGGTGAAGATCTGGCCAAGGTGATTCTGAATGGCTATGAGGGTGTGAGCTCCCGAATGCAGGGTGAAGCCCCGGCCGTGAAGAGGGCCAGGAAGTCCGTTCGCAAGGCGAGCGCTTCGACCAAGAAGACCGCGACCAAGGCCAAGAAGACCACCGCCAGCAAGGCGCGCAGCGCCAGGAAGTCTGCTGATGCGACGATCGACGGCGCCACATCCTAGGCGACGGGTTCCGGGCGTGCGGGGCCGCGTCGGGCCTGTTGATGTGCTGCCTTGCAGGTCGAAATCGAAGATGGGGAGGCACTGCGCCTTCCCATCTTTTTTCGTGTAAGGAGGTTAAAGATGTTGGAGCGCGTGAAGGAAGCCAGCATTGCCAGTCGCCAGCGCTGGCCTGAAGTCTGCGAAGGCGCGGAAGCACTGCTGGGCTATGAGCTGGGACTGTGGTTGCGATTGCCTGCACCGCTGCGCGAACGGCTGGCCGTTGCGCGACGTGCGCGCAATCTGCCGGAGTTGCTCGAAGATCAGCTCGATCTGATTCCGGCAGATCGACAACGTTGGGCCGCAGCGCATCATGAGCGCGTGCGCCGCTGGCGTTCATTGCGTGCCGCGATTACTCACGGATAGTGCGGTCGACAAAGTCCAGGAGCGTGGGCGGCAGAAACGCGCGCGGCTGCGGCTTCGCCCCTTCGGTCATCTTCGCCGCCGATTTTGGGCCAGTAGTCCCCGCTACTGTCCCAAAATCGCCATCCCAACCTGACTCGGAAGGGCTTTGCCTCGCCTGCACGGTTCCTATCGCCCACACTCCTAGGCTGGCCCGACGCCAGCGGGCTGGCTAGACGGCGACCACGAACAGCCCGATCACGCAGACGATGCCGTCGAACCAGAGTAAGCGTTCAAACCACGGCGTTATATTCGCGCGGATCATCGGCCATTAGCCTGCACGCATCGACTGAAACGGAGCGATGCGATGGAAACAGGAATGGGCAGAGTTCGTTACGTCCGACGCAGCGAGTCGGACTGGCGCCGGCTGATTGAGGAGTGGGCGCAAAGCGGGCAGAGCCAAGAAGCGTTCTGCCGCACGCGTGGGCTTGCGCTGAGCACGCTGGGCAACTGGCGGCGCAAGCTCAAGGCCGGGTCGGCGGCGTCGCCCGAATCGCCGCCGCGTGAAGCCGCCGGCTTTATCGAGCTGACGGCACCGGTGGCGTCGGAAAAGGAATCGCCCGCCTGGGATGTGGAGCTGAGCCTGGGAGAAGGGACGGTACTGCGCCTGCGGTGCACGCATGCTCACGGTCGGTGAGCGTCGCATCTGGCTGTATCGGCAACCGACGGACATGCGTCGCTCGTTCGATGGCTTGAGCGCGATGGTGCGCCGGCAACTGGGGAGAGAGCCCAGCGACGGTGCGTGGTACGCCTTCATCAACCGCCGGCGCACGCAGATCAAAGTGCTGGCGTTCGAATCGGGCGGCTACTGCGTGTGGAGCAAGCGCCTGGAGCAGGGCCAGTTCGGAGCGGCCGATGAGGCTGACGAACCGATGAGTCCGGCGCAGTTTCTGGCCTTGCTCGAAGGTCTGGACTGGCGGCTCGTGCGGCGGCGAAAGCGTTATGAAAAGCCTGGAGAAAAGCTCGCGAACGACGCCGTGCGATGGTAAAATTCTGTCACAGAATCAAAAGGATGAATCGGCTTGTCGGTTGCTGCCGCACCACCGGATAAAGACGCTGTGATTGCCGATTTGACGGCCCAGGTGGCGTCACTGCAACAACAGCTGGACTGGTTCAAACGCCAGCTGTTCGGCGAAAAGAGCGAAAAGCGTTTGGACGTTTCGTCCTCGATGCAGGCCGATCTTTTGGCAGCGCTGGAGGTGCCCACCGAGGCGATCCCGCCGGCGCCGGTGGACACCATCACCTACACGCGCCGTCAGAAACAGCGCGATCCCGACATCGTCACCGACAGCGGTCTGCACTTCGATGCCTCGAGGTCGGGGTCAGGAGGTCGGGGTCAGGTCTTGCGCCTTGACGCAGCCCGCCGATCCACACCTCGCGCGACCCGGCTTACCGTCGAGTAGTCGAGTAGTGCTACTCGAAGTGCGCACCGATCTGCGGAAGTTGTCGGTGTCCGCTCTTGTAGGCGTCGCGACCTTCGTCATTGAGGAAGATTGCTTGACGGGCATTGCCGCGCGCCATCACATGTGATGGATCGCGCCGGGGAATTCGATACGCAGAGGGCGGGCTATGCGGGGGAACGTAGCGAAGCCAAAGAAATTTGGCAAGGAACAAGACCTGACCCCGACGTTCCCAGACCTGACCCCGACGTTAAGGAACAAGACCTGACCCCGACGTTAGACCTGACCCCGACGTTGACCCCGACGTTCCGACGTTCGCGCCTGCCGAGTCATCGAACTCACGCCGCGTGAATGGAAAGTCCGCTTCGCCGACAATCCGCTCCGATCAGACATTGAGCGTGGGGGCAACTACGCTGCGGTTTGAACGCTTACAGACGTTTTGCGAGCGTGCCACCGCCGCAGCCCGCCAGCGTGCTTCGGCGCCGATGATCACGGGGCGAGCAGCAGGCGCAGCAGATAGGCGATCACGCCCACCGCCAGCACGCCAGAGATCCACAGGC
The DNA here is from genome assembly GCF_031846245.1 of Banduia mediterranea. Taxonomy (NCBI): domain Bacteria; kingdom Pseudomonadati; phylum Pseudomonadota; class Gammaproteobacteria; order Nevskiales; family Algiphilaceae; genus Banduia; species Banduia mediterranea. The sequence continues at coordinate 32,198 of NZ_JAVRIC010000027.1, forward strand.
CGGCGAACCACAACAGGCGTCGCCACAAGGGCGTTTGATCACCCGCCATCGGCACGAACTCAGTGGTAACCGGCGTCCGGATCGACCTTGCCGCGGAAGACCCAGTAGGAATAGGTGGTGTAGGCGATGATGATCGGCAGCAGCACGGCGGCACCGACCAGCATGAACACCTGGCTGCTGTGGGGCGCGGCGGCGTCCCAGATGGTGATGCGATTGGGCACCATGTACGGAAAGATGCTGACCATGAGACCGGCGAAGGTCAGCCCGAACAGCGCCAGCGCGATCAGGAACGGGGCGTAGTCGCGGCGCTTGCGCAACGCCCAGAACAACGCAAACGCAGCAATCGCGGTCAGCAAGGGTATCTGCGAGGTCAGCAGGATCGCCGGGAAATCGAACCAGCGGTGGTAGTAGCTCTCCTCGAGAAACACGGTGGCCAGACTTACCGCGAAGATGCATAGCAGCATGCCGATTCCATACCCGCGCGCCAGGCGGAACGCCTTGTCCTGCAGGTTGCCACGCGTCTTCATGATCAACCAGCAGGCACCGAGCAGCGAATAGCCTACGACCACGGAAAGGCCGGTCAGCAGGGAAAATGGCGTCAGCCAGTCCCACCAGCCGCCCGAGTACTCGCGCCCGTCGATATCCACACCCTGCAGGATCGCGCCAAGCGTGATGCCTTGCGCCAGCGCGGCTACGAAGGAGCCACCGGTGAACGCCGTCTCCCAGAACACGCGCAGGCGCTCGGTGCGCCAGCGGTATTCGAAGGCCACGCCGCGAAAGATCAGGCCCAGCAGCATCGCGGTCACCGGAGCGTACACCGCAGGCATCAGGATCGCGTAAGCCAGCGGAAAGGCGGCAAACAGGGCGCCGCCGCCGAGGATCAACCAGGTTTCGTTGCCATCCCAGACCGGCGCGACGGAGTTCATCATCACGTCGCGGTCCTGGCGTTTGCGGAAGAACGGAAACAGGATCGCAAGGCCAAGGTCGAAGCCGTCGAGGATCACATAGGCGAGGATGGCGATACCGATCAGGCCGATCCAGACGATGGTCAGGTCCATGGGCGTGTCCTAGCGGCTGAGGTTCGAAGGGCCTTCGGCGGGCCCCGGCATCAGGCCGGCTGCCCGTTTGGGCACGGCCGGACTCGGTTCGGGTTCGTCGGTCTGCGGCGCATGTCCCATCAATCGCAACATGTAGAACGTGCCGGCCGCAAATACCGCGAAATAGATCAGCACGAAGGCGATCAGCGAGGCCGCCAGCGCCGGTGCGGCGACCGGCGAGGCCGAGTCGGCCGTCAGCAGATGGCCGTAGACCGTGTACGGTTGGCGGCCGACCTCGGTGGTGATCCAGCCGGCGACCACGGCGATGAAGCCGGCCGGCCCCATCAGCAGCGCCGTGCGCAACAACAGGGGCTGCGAATAGAGTTTCCCGAACAGGCGCGACAGCAACGCCCAGGCGCCGAGTCCGACCATCAGGAAGCCCAGACCCACCATCACCCGGAACGACCAGAACACCACCGGTACCGGCGGCCACAGTTCTCGCGGCACGGTGTCCAGACCCTCCATCGGCGCGTTCAAATCATGCTTCAGGATCAGCGACCCGAGATGCGGAATGCCCAGCGCGTACTTGAGTTCACCGGCCTGCTGGTCGGGCAGGCCGAACAGATACAGCGGCGCGCCGTCGGGATGGCTTTCGTAGTGCCCCTCCATCGCCATGATCTTGACCGGCTGATGTTCCAGCGTATTGAGACCGTGTGCATCCCCCGCCAGGACCTGGATCGGGCCGACGATCACCAGCATCCACATCGCCATCGAAAACATGGTGCGCGCACCGACGTTGTCGTGATCGCGCAACAGGTGCCAGGCGCCGACCGCGCCGACCACCAGCGCGGTGGTCAGGTACGCCGCGATCAGCATGTGCACCAAGCGGTACGGGAACGAAGGCGTGAAGATGATCGCCAGCCAGCTCTCCGGCACGAACTGGCCGACCTCGTTGATGGAAAAGCCCTGCGGCGTCTGCATCCAGGAATTCACCGCGAGTATCCAGAACGCGGAGAAGAAGGTGCCGATGGCGACCGCAAGGGTCGCCACGTAGTGCAGTCGCGGGCCGACCTTCGTCGTGCCGAACAGCATCACGCCGAGGAAGCCGGCTTCGAGGAAGAAGGCCGACAGCACTTCGTAGGCCATCAGTGGACCGACCACCGGCCCGGCCTTGTCCGAGAACACCGACCAGTTGGTTCCGAACTGGTAGGACATCACCAGGCCCGAGACCACGCCCATGCCGAAGGCGATCGCGAAGATCTTCACCCAGTACTTGAACAGGTCCATGTAGACCTGCCGTTTGGTCAGCAGCCACAGGCCCTCCAGAACGGCGAGATAACTCGCGACACCGATCGAAAACGCCGGAAAGATGATGTGAAACGCGACCGTGAACGCGAACTGGAAGCGCGCGAGCAGCAGGGCATCCGGGAAGAACGAACTCACCTTCGCACCTCATGTCGATAACAGAAGTGGGGCACCCGCTCGGGCGCCGACACATGCGGATGCGTATTGTGCCCGCCGCGCGGGCTCAACGCTCGCACAGGAAACTGTGCGGCCATGATCCCGATTGTGCGCCCCTCAGCGCAAGTGCCTATGGTGCCGCCCGGTCTCCGGCGCCAGTCGGCGCGCCGTCGCGCAGCTCGACCATTCGGTCCGGAAAATTGCTGAATGCGCCGTCTACGCACAGCGCGATCATGCGCTGCAGATCTTCTTCCGAGTTCACGGTGTACGGGTGTACGTCCAGGCCCAGGGCATGCGCGTCAGGGAACGCCGGTGAAACGACTGGATCAGCACCTGGCGGCGCCGCATCGCCGCTTCGAGCAGCTCGTAGTCACGCAGCCGACCGAGCAGGATCTGCTCGATGCAGTCGGCGCCCATGTCGATGGCCAGATCATAGGCCGCGAAGCTGTGTTCCGGTGCATAAGCGCAGGCGCCGCGATGCGCGATGACCAGCGGCACGCTGTCCGTGGCCGGCGGCGATTGCGAAGCGGAATCATTGCCGCACGCCACCAGGCCAAGAAAAAGCCCGGCGCAGTCATTGGCGCCGGGCTCTTTCTTGGCCTGGATGGAACCTTCGCCATCCACCCATGGATACCGGATCAGGCCTGCGGTCACGTGGACAGGCTCCGCTCATGGCAAGCTTTGCGCCTGCCAATGCATGACTGCCCACATGGTCTTGATTCTGCACCTCGCTATCGCCGTGAGCGCATCGCTCGCGATCCTTGTCGACTGGCGCGGACATCGTCCGGCGTTTCTGGCGCTCAAGCCGCTGACCACCTTGCTGGTCGTGGCCCTGGCCGCCACAAATACCACGGGCATGGAGAACCTGGTCCTGCTGGCGGCGCTGCTGCTGTGCCTGCTGGGCGACATCGCGATCATGCAGGAGACGCAGCGCGGCTTCCTGGGCGGACTGCTGAGCTTTCTGCTGGCGCACCTGATCCTGATCGCGCTATTCCTTCACCGCGCGGACGCAATGCCGCTGCTGGCCATGCACTATGCGGTGCCGCTGGCCGTCTGCGTATTCGCGGCAATCGGCGCCGCACTGGTGCCGGCGCTGCGACAGATCGACCGGCCGGCGGCGCTGGTCTACACCGCCGTATTGCTGACGATGTCGTTCGCGGCATTTCGGTTCTCGACGCTGGCCGGGTTTGGCGCGGCGATGTTCGTGCTCTCTGACGCCGTGCTCGCCTACAAGACCTTCCGGCATGATTCACGCATCGCGCAGGCCATCGTACTGACGACGTACTGGCTGGCCATCACCCTGATCGTTGATGCATTCCCAGCCTCCCTGATCTGAAACCATGTCCTCGAAACGTCTGCCACGTTCACTGGCCGCGGCGCTGCTGGGCCTGCAGGCTGCGTGCTCCGCCCAACCGACGCACGGTCCGGAATGCCGGCTGCAGAACCCGGCGCTGGATGAGCTCAGCGGTCTCGTGGCCGCCGGCAACGGCGACTACTACTGGGGCCTCAACGACAGCGGGGGGCAGCCCTGGCTGTTCCGCGTGGGTCCCTGCGGCGAGGACCTCGGCCACGTCGAAATCCAAGGCGTGCGCAACCATGACTGGGAAGACATCGCCTTTTTCGACGATCACGGAACGCCGAGCATTCTGATCGCCGACATCGGCGACAATCTGGCGCGGCGCAAGCGCGTACAGTTGTATGCCGTAGTGGAACCCGGTCCGGAGACTCGGTCCACCGCGATTGCCTGGCAGCAGGATTTCACCTACCCGGAGGGCCCGCGCGATGCCGAATCGCTCGCCGTGGACCCGCGAAGCGGCGACATCCTGGTGCTGTCCAAGCGCGAGGATCCGCAACATCTGTTTCGCGTGCCGCGCGCAGACGGGGTGGTGGTCGCTCAGGACCTGGGTCCCATCGAAACGATACAGACCAAGCTCACGCTCAACTGGTTGCGCGGCATGGTCTACCAGCTCTATGGCTCCCTGCCCACGGCGCTGGACATCTCCCGCGATGGCCGCCGCATCGCGGTGCTGACATTGACCGAACTGTTCGTCTGGACGCGCCAGGGTGACGAGGACTGGGCGGAGCTGATGAATCGCGAGCCGTATCACTACGTGGTACCGGCAAGCTTGGAACAGGCCGAATCGATGGCAATCACAGCTGAGGGCGACACGATCGTGATCTCGTCCGAAAAGGCCGGTTCGCCGATGATTCGCATCGAGGTCTCCGACGCGGTGCCTTGAGGACCACGGACGGACTGCTACTATTTTGGAATTATCGACCTATTTCAATGGAATTTACATGAAACGACTGACTTTCGGCGTGCTGTGCGCGCTCAGTCTCCTGGCCTGCGGCGGCCAGAACAACAACGCTGCACCCGCCAACGAACCCGCCGCAAAGCAGCCCCAGGCGCTGTCGTCCGGCATCGACACCGCCAACTTCGACAAGAGCGTGCGACCGCAGGACGACCTGTTCCGCTACGTCAACGGACACTGGCTGGAGACCACCGAGATTCCGGCCGACAAGTCCAACTATGGCGCGTTCTCGGCGCTGGCGGACCAAGCCGAGAAGGATCTGCGCGCCATCATCGAGGAATCCGCCGCCAAGGCCGACAAGACCGACGGCAGCAATGAGCAGAAGGTGGGCGATCTCTACGAATCGTTCATGGACGAAGCCGCGCTTGAAACCAAGGGCGCCGAACCGCTCAAGGACGAACTGGCCGCGATCGATTCGATCGACGACAAGGCCCAGTTGCCGGCGGCGTTCGCGCAACTGTCCAAGCTCGGCGTGCGCACACCGATGGGTTTCTACATCAACCAGGATGCCAAGGATTCGACCCAGTACATCGCCTGGTTCGCGCAGACCGGCCTCGGCTTGCCGGACCGCGACTACTATCTGTCCGACGATGCCAAATTCGTCGCGATCCGCGAGGCCTACGTCGCGCACATGAGCACGATGCTGTCCGGTCTCGGCATCGTCGACGCGCAGCCTGCCGCCGAGCAGATCCTGGCGTTCGAGACCCAGCTCGCCACCACGCAGTGGACGCGCGTGGACTCGCGGGACGACGACAAGACCTACAATCCGTATGAGGTCGCCAAGCTCGCCGAACTGACACCGGGACTGGACTGGTCCGGCTATCTCGACGCCGCCGGTATCGACAGCGATCGCGTCATCGTGATGCAGCCGTCGGCCTACGAAGGCATGGCCAAACTGATCGCCGAAACCCCGATGCCGCAGATCAGAAGCTACCTGAAGTGGCATCTGCTCACCGCCTACGCACCCTATCTTTCCAAGACCTTCGTCGACGAGGATTTTGCGTTCTACGGCAAGACCCTGCGTGGTATCGAGGAACTGTCGCCACGCTGGAAGCGGGGCGTCGGCACGGTCGAAGACGCGCTCGGCGAAGTGGTCGGCAAGATCTATGTGGAACGCCACTTTCCGCCCGAAGCCAAGGCGCGCATGGAAAAGCTGGTGGACAACCTCAAGCTCGCCTATCGCGAAAGCATCTCCGACATCGACTGGATGAGCGAGGAAACCAAGGCCAAGGCACTGGAGAAACTCTCCAGGTTCACCACCAAGATCGGCTATCCCGACAAGTGGAAGGACTACGACGCGCTCAAGATCAAGGCCGGCGATCTGGTCGGCAACGTGATGCAGGCCAACACCTTCGCGTTCCAGCGCGATGTCGACAAGCTCGGCCAGCCGATTGACCGCGACGAATGGCACATGACGCCGCAGACGGTCAACGCCTACTACAACCCGAGCATGAACGAGATCGTGTTTCCGGCCGCGATCCTGCAGCCGCCGTTCTTCAACTTCGAGGCCGAAGACGCCGTCAACTACGGCGGTATCGGCGCGGTGATCGGCCACGAGATCGGCCACGGCTTCGACGACCAGGGCTCCAAGTACGACGGCGACGGCAATCTCAAGTCATGGTGGACCGATGCCGACCGCGAGAAGTTCGAAACCCGTACCAAGGCTCTGATCTCCCAGTACGACAACTACTGCCCACTCGAAGGCCAGTGCGTGCAGGGTGCGCTGACGATCGGCGAGAACATCGGCGATCTCGGCGGCCTCTCGATCGGCTACAAGGCCTATCACCTGGCACTGGGCGAAGAATCCGGACCCGAGATCGACGGATTCAGCGCCGACCAGCGCGTGTTCATGGGCTGGGCGCAGGTGTGGCGCCGCAAGTACCGCGAGGCCGAGCTTCTCAACCGCCTCAAGACCGATCCGCATTCACCCAGCGAATACCGCTGCAACGGCGTGGCCAAGAATGTCGACGCGTTCTACAAGGCCTTTGACGTCAAACCCAGCGACGCGCTGTACCTGCCGCCGGAGCAGCGCGTCACGATCTGGTAGCGCGCGGCAAGTTCTGTTCAAGAATTCGGGCCGGCGCAAGCCGGCCCTTTTTCATGCCTTTGAATTCAGTCCAGCAGCGGCGAATCATGGCCCCGCCAGCGGTATCGGCCCAGATCGACACGGCCCGCCCTCAGTTCCACGCCCTCCGCCATCAGCAGCGCGCACTGCCGCTCGAAGGCCGCGCTGCCCGGTTCGAAGGCAATGCGGCCATCGGCGCGCAGGATGCGGTACCACGGCAGCGCCAGTTCATCCGGCGCATTGCGCAGTGCCGCCGCAGTGCGCCGCGCGCCACGCGCAAGACCGGCCATCGCCGCGATCTGGCCGTAACTGGCAACCCGACCGGGCGGTACCGCAGCGATCGTGTCCCACAAGCGCTGGTCCCAGTGGCTAGTCAATGTTGTGATTTCCCGACGTCACTCGAATTCGGCCTGGCCTTTCGTGGATCCCGCCATTTCGGACAAGCCTCAGGCTTGAGCCGCAATCGCCCCCCGGTTAAGCCCGAATTCACGGCGCCAATGCGAGCGTTTGCTCATGTCCGTACTTACCTCAAGATGCGACGCGCGCGACACGCCACCGGATATACCGACCGCTGCACTGATCGCCACCGCCGTGCTGATGAGTCTGTTTCACGGCCCGGCATTTCCGGCGTCGTTCGATGACGAAAATGCGGCCGCAGATCAGCGGGCTCCCGTCTTTGTTGGCAATGGCGTACTCTACGCGCAGGCTGGGTCCGTTGAAGGGGCCGTTCCGGATGACGCAAGCATTCCCGAACGCGACGAACGCATGATTCGGCAGTACTTCGAGCGCGATCCGATCGACTCCGTTGGCAGTTCGGCCTTGCCACCGGGATGGCGCCAACAGGCACGGCCGGGGCAGATTTTATCGATTGCCGTATCCGCTCATGCGCAGCCGCTGCCCGCGGATTTGACGCTGGCACTCGGCCAAAGCATGGAAGGCCTTGCCTACATGCGGATCGAGAACATGGTTTTACGTGTCGCGACATCGGATCAGCGAGTGCTGGATACCTTCGAGCTGTAGCTCGCCTGTCGCGAATCGCTTGGCCGGTTGGTGCACGCCCCCCCGATGCACCGCCGACCTGGGGCGGCCACTTCGGTGGTCGCCCCAAACTTTTTGGGGCTCCGGAAAACGTGCGATTGGATGGTTGCGGATGAGGGCCGATACGATTCAGCATCGGTTCACCCAAGTCGGCGCAAGCTGAGCGTGACGGTCGAGTCCCCCTACGCGATCTGTCTCAACAAGCGACGTACCTCCCCCCCGATACGTCGTTCGGGCGACCGGTTCCCCCCAACCGGTCGCCTTTTTCTTTTGTGCCTTGTGCGCTTACGGCGCCTCCCGGCTGACCGGCACTTCGAGGCTCAGGGTCTGTCCATCGTCGAAGCTCAGGGCGATTGCAAAGCGCTTGCCGTCGACCAGCGGCTGAGTCAGCCCCATCAGCATCAGATGCATTCCGCCCGGTCGCAGCTCGATGCTGTCACCGGCGGGGATCTCGGGGCCGCCTTGGACCGCGCGCATCTGCATCATTCCATCGATCTCGCTGACGGTGTGTACTTCCGCCCGCTGCGCCGCCTCGCTCCGGACCTCGACGAGTCTCACCGCCGTATCGCCACGATTGTGCAGACGCATGTAGACGGCACCGACCTCGGCCCCCGGCGGGGTGGCTCGCGCCCAGACCCGATCGGCGGTCAGGGCGGCATTCGGCGCCTCGCCGCTGCAGGCCACCAGAAGCAGGGCCAGGGCGGCCAGAGCGGGTTGAAACCTCATCATGAACCTCGAACAGGTCGAAAACGGACCCGGCATCTTAGGTCAATGCTCTCGTGCAAGCATCACCCGCCCGGCACCAGGGGCGCTTAAGCCGAGGTTCAGAAAGAAGCGTGCAATCTAGCGCCAGACGGTTTCGCTTCCCCCCAACGATCCGTCTACGTGTGTGGCATCCCCCCGGTGCTCACACCAAGGGCGACCGGACCCCCCGCTGGTCGCCCTTATCTTTGGGAGCCGTTGCAGACGCCGAAGACTCCCCCTGAACCGTGTCCAGTCACGCCTTCGTCGACGACGATTCCTGCGCTTCTCGAAATCTCCGAAATCAACCGATTTTTTCAGGCTCGATTCATCCAATCAGGCGCAATCTACTTGCGACGGCACCGGCTCCCTCCCCCGAACGGTCCGTCCCCTACGTGACGCACCCCCCGATGCGTCACTGCCCCTAAGGGCGATCGGTTCCCCGGCTGATCGCCCTTATCTTTTTCGCGCTAATGCCCCCAACGGTCATGCCGCAGGCGAGGGCAGGTCGGCATCACGCCGCGCGTGATTCACATTAAGAGCCGCGCTGCGCTCATCGCAGCGGCACCGGCTCCACGTCGTGATCCTGACCCAGCAGCATCCTGCGTAGACCGTCGAGCACCAGCGGGCGCGCCAGGCGCAAGGCCGGCAACAGCCGTCGGGCGACCGTGGCACCGGCGCCCTCGGCTGCCGCGAACCGGCTGATTCGGCGAATTCCGGCAACCACCGGCATTACGGCGTGACGCCGCAATCGCGTGTACGATTCCAGCCGGCCTTGCGCCGCAAGTGCGGCGAAAACCCAGGCGTCCTCGATACCGAGATTCATGCCGCGCGCGCCGATCGGCGAGTGCAGATGCGCCGCATCGCCAGCGAGGAATGCCGCGCCCTGCTGCCACGAGGCGGCCACGCGATGGCTCACGGTGAAATCCGAGGCCCACAGGGTTTCGCCAGCATGGCTGCCTGCCGGAAAATCCCTGAGCAGTTCGCGTCGATTCGATATCACGCGCCACACATCGCCCTCGATTCTCAGCAGAAACTGGAACCCGCGTTCGAACAGGCGAATGTGCGCTTCGTCGGCCGCCAGAGGCGTGCGCAGGCGTAGATCACTGAGCACCCAGGGCGTCGCCAGCGCGGCCCCGCCAAAACGAATGCCCAGGGACTCGCGCACGCGGCTGTGCGCGCCGTCGGCGCCCAACACGGCGGCCGCCGGGAACGATTCCATGCGGCCATCCGCGTAGCGCAGCCAGGCGCTGTCGCGGTTGTCGCTGGCGCCCTTGTCGAAACGCAGGAACTGCACGCCACGCTCGACGGCGATTCCACGTGATTCGAGCGCTTCGACCAGCACCGCCTCGGTCCGGGCCTGCGGCAGGACCAGCAGGCCCGGAGGCTCCGCCGATCTCTTCGGAAGATCGACCCGAATCCGCCGGTGTTCGCCCTGCCAGAGATTGCCGGCGAGGGCGCGGTGGCCAAGCTCGGTGAGGCTTGAGCTGACGCCGGTGCGACGCAACAACTCCAGGCTGCGCCGATTGACGACCAGCGCCTTGGATTGCTGCGAGGGCATAGCCGCGCGGTCGATCACACGCACACGAACGCCGCGCTCGTGCAGAAACAGGGCAGCCGCCAGACCGGTGGGGCCGGCGCCGACAATCAGGATCGGTTTCATGTTCGCGCCCGGTGAAGTGTGCCCGACATACTATCTGCCACGCTCCGTGCGCCGGGCGCCGCCTATTCGCCGTCCCAGTATTCGCGCTGCACCGCCAGATCGAGCACGGTCTCGAAGTGGCGCGCCGAGGCATCACCGCCCGGCGGGCTTCCGGCGAACACCGCCAGCTTGTTCGAATCCGGATAGACCATGACGTCGGGATCGTTCATCGTTGAGAAGATCAGATATTCAAGCGGTTCGGCGCCGTCATTGTCGATGCGGTGCGCGTGCCCCGCGCCGGCCGGTAGCGCCAGATAGTCACCCGGCCGCAACGGCAGGACGTCGTCACCGACCCGTGCTGTCCCGCTCCCGGACAGCGCGTACACGGCTTCCTCGTTGGCAAGGTGGAAATGGCGCGTGGCCACGCCGACTTCCCGGGCGGCACACGCATGTGGCTGCAGCCCAGCGCGCGACCGCCGGCGGCACGCGACAGAGAACGCCTGTCGCTTTCGAAGCGCTCACCCTGAATCGAGTGCCGGAGCGGCACAGTTGCCAGGGAAACCCGATTGGGATGCGCCGGATCCTTCATTGTTGACCCTCCACGATCATCATCGCCGATTGTCGGAGACAATCAGTACAGCAATTTGCCTTCGAGGACGCGTACGCTGTGGCCGCCCACGCGCACCGCGCAGACTTCGTTGTCTCGCTTGTCGGCCTCCGCGTAGAGCTTGCTCGGTCGCCCCATTTCCAGCCCCTGCTGCATCAGCCAGCTCCAGCTGCCACTGCGCTCACCGTTCTCGCTGGCCAGCGCGCCCGCCAGCGCGACCGCAGCCGAACCGGTGGCCGGATCTTCCATCACGCCGGAACCGGGCGCGAACATGCGCAGCCGCCAATCGTCTTCCTGACCGCGCGCGTAGACCAGCACATGATCGGCCCAGGCCTTGGACAGGTGTTCCCGCCACAGCACCAGATCGAAACTCACCGAGGCCAGTACCTCCGGCGAACACAGCGGAACCATCAGATAAGGCACGCCGCAGCTCACGCTGCGCGGCCCCGCCGGCTCGGCCAGAATGTCCTGCGTCTTCAGGCCCAGCATCGCGGCCAGCACCTCGACCGGCGGCGCATCGGGGCCGTAGAGCGGAAGCTGAGCCACACTGAGTTGGCCGAAGCTGGGGAAGCCCTCGCGACGGACCACGCGCACCGTCACCGGACCCACGGCTTCGTCGAGCACGAAGCTGACGTCCTCGCCCTGCGGCGCGCGCCCGAGTTCGGCCAGCAGACAGGCCGTACCCACGGTCGGGTGGCCGGCAAACGGCAGTTCCTTGTTCGGTGTGAAGATTCGCGCGCGCGCCAGTGCTTCCTCACAGGTGGGCGCCTGCACGAACACGGTTTCCGACAGATTGAATTCGCGCGCGATGCGCTGCATCTGCCGCGTATGCAGCGCATCGGCGTCGAGCACCACGGCCAGCGGATTGCCGGCGTAGGGCTGATCGGAAAAAACGTCGAGGACGAAATATCGCAAAGCCATGCGGGTCACGTGGCCATGTTCGGGGGCGTGCACGATAGCCCCTGGATTGTGACCGGACAAACCGTGCCGCCGCCGTGGCGCCTAATGGCAGGGGTCCGGGCGAAGGCCGCGCCTATAGTCGGTGACGCCTCGATGACAGCCCGGACCGTCAACAATGAACACTCTGCGTCAAATCCGTGGTCGCAGCCTTTGCACGGCGGCACTGTTCGTGCTGACCGCCTGCGGCGGCTCGCCTTCACCGGAGACCACCAGCGCCCCTGTGACGCCGCCCGACAATGGCCCGGTGACCCCGCAGCAGCAGACGATCCATTCCGTCGCCAGCGGCTGTTACGCCATTCAATCGCCGCGCAGCGGCAAGTACCTGCGCAAGGACGCGGACGGCAGCTATCAACTCAGCGCCGGTAACGCCGAGCAGGCGACCGCGTTCCGGTTGCGCGCCACCGCGCTCGGGCGCTATCTGCTGTACGACCCCGATACCGAATTCCTGAGCATTCGTGACGGCGTGGCGCTTATCGGCGACGGCAGCGCCCTGCTGGTGGATGCCGCGGGGGATCTGCTTTACGGCGTCGGCGATACGCTGGGAATACTCGATATGCTCAACCCGATCGGCGACATCATCAACGACGCCGGCTCGGCCGTCAGCGGACTGGGCACGGTACTGGCCGAATTCAGCGGCCCCAATGCCTTGGTGCAGTCGATGGGATTCGCCTGGGACAACGCGGAGTGGACGCTGGAAGAGCCAACGGAAGATGTGTTCACGCTGAGATCCACCAGCATGGATCTGCTGCTGGCCGTGGAACCGAATTCCACCGGCCTGAGCCTTGCGCCGCAGTACGGTAGCGGCGACGGCTACGAACAGTTCGCGCTCACCGAAACCGCGGGCTGCGCGGACTTCCCGGAAGCCGGACTTGGTGCCAATGGCACGCCAAAGCTGCTCAACGACGACGGCACCGTATTCGGCTACGTCGATTCGCACTCGCATGTCTCGGCCTTCGAATTTCTCGGTGGCATGATCGAGTCGGGCGAGCCGTTCCATCGCTTCGGTGTCACGCATGCTCTGGACGATTGCATCCTGGAACATGGCCCCCTGGGCCTCACCGGCGTGGTGGAGGAGGCTCTGAGCGGCAAGGTCGGGCACGACACGCGCGGCTGGCCAAAGTTTCCGTACTGGCCGAATCAGCAGTCCTACGCGCACCATCAAACGTATTACATGTGGATCAAGCGCGCCTGGATGGGCGGGCTGCGGATCATGGTCAATCATCTGGTCGCCAACGAACTGATTTGCGAAATCTGGCCGATCAAGGAGAACGACTGCGACGAAATGACCAATCTGCGCCTGCAGCGCCAACGCATGTACGAAATGCAGGACTACATCGACGCCCAGGAAGGTGGTCCCGGCAAGGGCTGGTTCCGCATCGTCACCGATCCCTATGAAGCCCGCGCGGTGATCGAGGACGGCAAGCTGGCGGTGGTGCTGGGTATCGAGGCCTGGAAGCTGTTCGGCTGCGGTCTCGACTTCAACTACTCGCGCTGTACCACCGCCGATATCGACGCCGGCATCAAGGAGTTCTACGACCTGGGTGTGCGCAGCATCTTCCCGGTGGTCGGCTTCAACAACGGCTTCAGCGGCGCCGGCATCTATCCGCCGTCCGAGGTGTTCCTGAACGTCGGCAACTTGGTCGAGACCGGCCAATGGCTGGATGCGATGACCTGCCCGGAGGAGGGCCATACGGCAAACCTCGCGCGCATTCCGGAAGTCCCGGGCGACAACATCGTTGCCGGCGCGATCAATCAGGTCCTCGGCTATGCGCTGCCGATCTACCCGGAAGGCCCGCACTGCAATCCGCGGCCGCTGTCATCGCTCGGCGAATACTTGGTCAGCAGTCTGATGGACAAGGGCATCCTGGTCGAGACCGACCACCTCGGCTACACCGCGCGCTATCAGACCATCGAAATGGCCGAGGCGCGGGGCATGCCCGTGATCTCCAGCCACTCCCGTTCGGGGGGCGAAAACACCGAACAGCAGGCGCGGCGCATCTGGGCCACGGGCGGCATGGTCAACACCCTGCCGCGCGACTGGAACGTGTACGAACTCATCGAGGAGATGCAGCGGCAGGTCGAGTTTCACAGCGATGACCATTACTTCGGCCTGGGCTATGGCGCCGACAACAACGGTCTGGCCCTGCAACCGGCGCCACGACCCGACACCGCCGAGAAACCGTTCGAATATCCGTTTACCTCCTACGACGGCCGCGTTGTCTTCGACCACCAAGTCACCGGCGAACGGGTCTATGACATCAATGTCGATGGGGTGGCGCACTACGGTCTGTACCCGGACTACTTCGCCGACCTGCGCAATCAGGAGGGCGGCGAGGAAGTCATGAAGTACTTCTACCGGTCGGCGGAGGCTTACCTGCGAATGTGGCAGCGAGCGTACGAGGCGGGAACGCACTGAGCTGCGTGCTGGGCCTTGCCGCGGGTGGCGTGGGAGCAAGGGACCAGCACTGGGCTATGATCTCCGTTTGTCTTTTGGGACCATCCAACCATGCGATCCAAGCCAATGCCGCGCCTAGCCGGCTGTCTGCTGCTGTCCACTTTGTGGCTGACGGGCTGCGGCAAGAGTGAATCCGAACCTGCGGCCGAAACCAGTCCGGCTGCGGTCGAGGCGGTGATACCCGAATTCGAATTCGATACCCGGCGCGACTACCAGTCCTACGCCGAGCCCGCAGCCTATGTCACCCAGCATCTCGATCTCGATCTGAAGGTGGACTTCGACACCAAGACGCTGTCCGGAACAGCGACACTGGATCTGCAGCGCAAGGGCGGTGGCGACCTGGTTCTCGATACTCGCGATCTCGATATCGAATCGGTGGAGGCGGCGAACGGCGACAGCGAATGGGCGGACACGGAGTTCACGCTCGGCGAGTCCGATGAGGTGCTGGGCACCCCGCTGCGCATCAGCATGCCGGCGGACGCCGACCGCGTTCGCATCCACTATGTCACCAGTCCGGACGCCTCCGGCCTGCAATGGCTCGGCGCCGAACTGACGGCCGACGAAGAACAGCCCTTCCTGTTCACACAGTCGCAGGCGATTCATGCACGGTCCTGGATTCCGATGCAGGACACGCCAGGCATTCGCATGACCTACCAGGCACACATCACGACGCCGGACACCGTGCTGGCACTGATGAGCGCCAACAACGAACCCGACGCGGACATGGACGGCGACTACAGCTTCGAAATGCCGCAGCCGATCCCCTCGTACCTGATGGCCCTGTCGGTGGGCGATCTGCGCTTCGCCAAGCTCGGTGCACGCACAGGCATCTATGCGGAACCCTCGGTGATCGACGCGGCCGCAGCGGAATTCGAGGACACGCAGTCGATGCTGGAAACCGCGGAGGGCCTGTACGGCCCGTACCGCTGGGGCCGCTACGATCTGCTGATCCTGCCGCCGAGCTTCCCCTATGGCGGCATGGAGAATCCGCGACTGACCTTTGCCACGCCCACGGTCATTGCCGGCGACAAATCGCTGGTGTCCCTGGTCGCGCATGAACTCGCGCATTCCTGGTCCGGCAACCTGGTCACCAACGCGACCTGGCGCGATTTCTGGCTCAACGAAGGCACCACCACCTATGTGACCAACCGCATCATGGAAGCGCTGTACGGCAAAAAGCGCGCACAGATGGAGATGGCGCTGGAAGGCCAGGAACTGAAAGCCGCGATGAAGACACTGTCGGACGCGAGCAAGCCGCTGGCAAGCGATCCGCGCGACAAGGATCCGGACGACGCGTCTTCAGCCATCGCCTACAACCGCGGCGCCCTGTTCCACTACAACCTGGAGCAGACCTTCGGCCGCGAAACCTACGATCGCTTCCTCGCCTCGTGGTTCGACGGCCACGCCTTCCAGAGCGTTACCACCGAGGATTTCCTGAAGTTCCTGAACAGCGAACTGATCGAAAAGCATCCCGGCACGTTCAGCCTCGCCAAGGCCAAGCAGTGGATTTACTCGCCGGAACTTCCGGAGGACACGATCTGGCCGGAATCCGACGCGTTCGAGTCCGTGGATGCGCAGCGCAAGGCCTGGCTCGCCGGCGAAATTTCCGTGGAAGATATCCAAGCGGACGACTGGACCGTCCAGCAGTGGCAGCGCTTCATCTCCTCGCTTCCCGAGGGCATGAGCACGGAGCAGCTGGCCGCCCTCGATCAGCGCTTCCACCTCACGCAAACCCGCAACAAGATGATCGCCCGAGAATGGTTCATCGTCGCGGTGAAGCATCAGTACAAACCGGCGTACCCGGCCATCGAAGCCCACCTCAAGAGCGTCGGTCGCATGTTGCTGATCACGCCGATCTACAAGGCCCTGGCCGAAACCGAGGACGGGCGCAAATTCGCCGAACGCGTCTACGCCGAGGCCCGACCCAACTACCACCCGATCTCACGCGCCTCCGTGGACAAGGTGCTGAGGGAGGATAAGGCCTTGTAACGGCGCCCTTTCCAGCCTCAGGCGGACATATTGAAGAAACCGTCTTTGCCGCAATCCCGAAATTGTTGCGGCGCAGCAATCAATCCGTTATGCTGCGCCGCAACAACTGCAACCGATGTGGTAAAGATCATGACTTTCGACGCATTGACACTCGTCATTTGGAGTGCTGTCGCGGTTCCGGTGCTCGTCGGCCTAGGAATGTGGGGAATGACCTCGCTGCTGATGATGTCGCGCACGCTCAAGCCCAGGCGGGCAGTTCCGCGCCTTCCAAAACTGTCTATTCAGGTCAAGCTGCACTGGAACCACGCCGCGTCCAATGACGATGGCGCGCAACAGGCCGCCTGACCCACTTTTAGGTCTCGCGATTCTGAACGAGCCTAAGGGCCATGCCGCGAGCGGCACCCTGCAGAATGAATCGCCTGCGGCATGGCCATTCCCCTCACCCACCGCTCGCAGTCGCGGGCGGCCCCCCTCTCTCTCTCTCTCTCTCTCTCTCTCTCTCTCTCTCCCGCAAGCGGGCTAGGGTAGTTCGGCATCACACCGCACGTGATTCACGTTGAACACCGACTGTCCGTCGGCCGTGCGGGCTCAATCGAACGCGGCACTCCTGCCGCTCAGCTGTAGTCCAGCAAACTTCGCCATCGGGCGAGTTTGAGTGCCCGCGACTGGCTGGCGTTGGCCGGACTGGTGGACGGCAAGGCCAGCACCGTCACATCCCTGGGCACACCGTCAGTTGCAAGCAGATGGCGACGCAGAGCTTCATGCGCCTTGCCGCCATTGGTTGCGACCACACGCAGCTGTGGGTGCGCAACGAAGAACGCGGCGAAGTCATTCGGCACCTCGCTGTGCCGCAGGATCGCCGAGTCCAGACTTCCGGGTCGTTCACAGTGCTGCAGCACATCCCAGACCGCAACGCCGCTGGCCTTGAGCCGCTCGACGCGATCGGCGTACGGCCGTGCCGGCCCGGCGTCGAACAGCTCGCCCATGAATGACCAGAACAGATTGTACGGATGGGCGTAGTACTGCCCTGCGCGTAGCGACACCACACCCGGCATCGAGCCCAGGATCAGGATGCGTGCATCCGCGGCCGCAATCGGCGCAAAGCTGCTGAGCCGCGCGGACAAGCCGGGCCTCTCAGGCACGCCCGGCGCGACGCACCGCGACCTTGCCAAGTACCACCCAGTCGAGATCGCCTTCACCGTGTGCGACCGCGCCTTTGGCGACCAGGGCTTCGACCGGCGCCTGTGAACGATTCCAGACGGTGACTTGATGACGTCCTCGTGGATGCTCGACGTGACGTTTGAGTATCAAGCCCCCGTCGCGTTCGGCGCCGTCCAGGGCATCGGCAGGCGTTTCGACCGCGATCCAGCCGGTCCCGCGCGCCGGGCCCGAGAAATCGTAGACGGCCATGGAAATCACGCCGGCAAAGCTCGTGTCTGCGGCACGCAAGCGAATATATAGCGCTTATAGCGCTGAGGATTCGGCTGGCGTATCGTCCGCGACCAATCGAACACGAACGTATAGAAGTCCGCAGCCGCCTCCGCCGCGGGACTCAGCAATTCGTGCCAGACGAAGCCCTGGCTTGCCGGCGCTGCCGCTTCAGCGGATGCGTCGTTTGCGGTCTCCGCAGCCGCAGCGGCCGGTGCTTGCGATTCCTCGGCGACCCAGGTGGTCGACTCGGCCTCGTCCCGATCCTGCCCGCAGCCGACCAGCAGACCGACGGGCAGTAGCGCAATGCGCGCAAGCCTCACATGAACCGTCCACCGACGATATGACCATCGTCACCCAGGCGCGCGAAGTAGCGGCTGTTGTTGGTGCGGAATTCCTTGGTGGCCAGTGCGCCCGGCAGCAGCAGGCTGACGTCCGGATAGCGGTCGCGAAACTGTTCCGGCGTCGGTCGCTGCGCGATGAAGGCGTCGAAGGCCTCCATGTCCGTCACATAACCTTCGACCGGGCCGAACATGGGCTCTCCGGTCGGATCAGCGCTGGCGTCCTGAGTGGCGTCGGTGCGACATGCGGCGGCGGAAACGACCAGCGTCAGCACGCCCACCGCGACCAAGGCTCTGCGAACCATGGCTTTGCCTCCTCATCTGCGATCGAGCACGCAATCTAACGGATCGCGCCTGAATGCCGCCACACACGCGATCCGACGAAGCCGCCGCCACCCGAATACAGCGGCGCGGCGGCCTGCCCCGGCCGCCGCGCCGTGCCCGCTTCGGTCATTTGCAGCAAGGATCAGAAGCGATAGCCGAGATTGACGCCGTAGACCAACGGATCGATTTCGACCGTGCCGAGCTTGGCCCCGGCTAGGCTGGCATCGGTATCGATGTCGATATAGCGAACGTCGATACCGAGCACCCAGTTGCGCACCAGCGCGAAGTCGACGCCGATCTGCGCGGCGAGCCCGAAGCTGTCGTCGAGATCGAGGTCGGCGCCGCCGTCGATCTTCTCGTCGAAGAAAATCGTGTAGTTGAGGCCGGCACCGACGTACGGGTCGATACCGGTCCCCGGCAAAAAGTGGTATTGCAGCGTGACGGTCGGCGGCAGGTGCTTGGTGCTGGCGATCTTGTCGCCGTCCAGCTCGATATCGTGCTTGAACGGAATTGCGCCGAGCACATCGAGCACGAGGTTCGGCGTGAACGCGTAATCGAGATTCAGGCTCAGCTGCGCCGCGCTGTCGACCGACAGGTCCGCACCGCCGACCTCGACGCCGCTGTCGGATTTCGGATCGACGTTGTGAACGCCGACGCGCACGGTCCAGGGGCCTTCGGCATTCGCAGCCGAAACGGCAAACAGGCTGGATACTGCGAGCACGGCACCGAGGAAGGTTCTTGTGGTCATGTTGGGACTCCGCAGTTGATGACATCAATACGATGCGGAGCGCATTGTTCCCCCTGAGGCCCGGACGAACCTTGATGCCTGTCAATGCGATATACGATGCCCGGGTGCAGACATCGGATCGACGGCGCCCACCTCATGGCCGCTTCCTCGGCGCTGCATTGCTGATGGCAAGCCCGTCGAACCATTGAGGGGCGCGGCACCCAGCTCTAATGCACCTTGCGTGACATCGCGCGGCGACGTTCGGCGTCGGGCATCGCCTTGGCATTACCCTTCTCGGGTCGCAATGGTCCTCGCTCCTTGCCTTTGGCAGCGGCCTGCTTCTTGGCTTCCATCGCTTCCTTGAGCACTTGCTGCAGGGGCTTGCGATTAAGTTTGTCACTCATGTTCGAAGGCTCGCAGCAGATAATAAGAAACGGGACCGACACCGCAACCCAAACGACCGTTTCCTGTTTTGTCAGAAAAGCCAACAACCTAGAGCCTCTTGCGAAATTCCCGAACGAGGCTGATTTTCTCACCGGCGATTTCGGTGAAAAAGAGAGGCGCGGGTGTTGCCATTGAAGGCATGATGGGAGTGTCAAAGTCACAGCACACCCGCTCAATGAATACTGCCCTGCGCGGAGGCCTGACGCAATTCCATCGTCGTTTCCAGCAGGAGCTGGTGCCCTTGGTGGAAGCCGATCTGCCCACGGCCTGCGACGTGGGCACCCAGCGCAACAGCCACGGCTTCAAGACCACCTGGATCGGCTACAAGCTGCACCTGGACGTGGCCGACGGCATGATCCCGATCTCGGCGGTGCTCACCTCGGCCAGCGTGCACGACTCGCAGGCGGCGATCCCGTTGGCGACGATGAGTGCGCAGCGCGTGACCCACCTCTACGACCCGATGGATGCCGCCTGCTGCAGCCCGATCATCCGCGCGCACAGTCAAGGCATGGGCCATGTGCCGTTGATCGATCA
This sequence comes from Banduia mediterranea, assembly GCF_031846245.1. NCBI lineage: Bacteria > Pseudomonadati > Pseudomonadota > Gammaproteobacteria > Nevskiales > Algiphilaceae > Banduia > Banduia mediterranea. Next base: position 52,303 of record NZ_JAVRIC010000027.1, read on the forward strand.
CAACCCGCGCCGTGGCGAGAAGATCGAGTTCGCGCCCCATGAAGCCCAGCGCTACAAAGAACGCAGCACCGTCGAGCGCGTCAATGCGCGTCTCAAGGATGACTTCGGTGCCGCACGCGTCAACGTGCGGGGCCCCGCCAAGGTGATGACCCACCTGATGTTCGGCGTGCTGGTCCTCACCGCCGATCAATTGCTGCGATGGGTCACGTAGCCCCTGGCGTCGGACCCCATCCACACCCTCCGCGCGCGATGGCGCCGGGTTCACCGCGCCCGCCAAACCGAGACATGGACACTTCTTGACCCCATCGATATCCGGATTTCAGTCAAAGGCTTCCGGATTGGTTGCAACTTGACCAGCGCGCGGCTGGCGCAAGCTCTCAACCCAACTTCAGCGGGAATTTCGCAAGACCTTCATGTTATACATCTTATTGGCAGATTAGGCGTCATCCTGATATATAATAAGCGTTGGGCAGCAATGAAGCGGCGGGTGCATGACTGAAGGCCTAACCCCATCAGAAAAGCTCGTCGCCGAGCTGTGCCAGAAATCGTTCCTAAGGCTCTGGACTCACCCAAACCCGGTCGGAAAAAAGGGAAAGGAGCTGTGTGACTGTTTGATCGTTTGTGGACCTCACGTTGTCATCATTTCAGTCAAGGAATGCGACTACGTTGATACAGGGGACAAAACAGGCTGGGAAAGATGGGAAAAGCGAGCAATTGCCAAATCCGCAGATCAAATTTGGGGCGCTGAGCGCTGGCTAATGTCAGTTGATACATTCCAGCGCAAAGATGGCCGAACAGTTTCGCTCCCACCAAGCGGAGACAGAAGGTTTCATAGAATCTCCGTGTCTCTGGGTGGTAAAGGGCAAGTCTTTATCAAATGGGGAGACCTAGGGAACGGCTTCGTTCATGTGTGTGATGAAGTTAGCGTTGGCGTTTTGTTTGGAGAGCTTGACACGATTACTGACTTTGTCGCGTTCTTAGATCAAAGCGAACGCTTTGTTGCGAGCGGTGTTTCTCCTATTTTCGGAGGTGGAGGCATCGAGGATTTGGTGGCGCTGTATATTTCCTGGGGCCACACCTTCGAATTGCCAGATGAGCTCTCAGGCACCCCTGACAGCATGATTCTTATGAACGATCTTTGGTCTGGTCTCAAGGAGTCGGACGATCACAAAGCAATGAAAGAAGATCTGAAAGAATCTTATCTTTGGGATCGCCTCATTGAACATTACGCCGCCGACCTCCTGACAGATGGCATGTTTGACTTCAACAGTCGAGAGCTAACTGATGATCAGTCGGCACTGGTAGCGATGGCACTCCAGCCCCGAGGGCATCGAGCAAATCTAGCCGAAGCATTCGCCGAATTCCTCACCCAAGGAGAGCGGAAAATAGCGTCTCGCGCAGCCTTGGGCGATCGAAACACGGCGTTCGTATTTCTACTCGGACCAAGTTCTGACCGTGAGATGCGCGTCAGAGAACTTGCATTAAGGTGTCTCGTCATAAGGGGAACGATGCCCGGAGTTATCACAGTGGTTGGGATCGCTACGGATCAGCCAGGCACGTCTGAGATTGGTTACTCATCTGACATCGTGTACATGCATCTGCCTGAGTGGTCGGAAGACGACGCAAAGAAAGTGGATGGAATTCAGCGTGATCTCGGCTATTTCAAGAATGCTAATGTCGTCAAAGGGTAGCAATCGAGGGTTGCCGCCCAACGAATAGGGATAGATCGCGCGCAGCCGCGATCTATCCCGGGTTGAACAAGCCCGGACCCAAAATCAGGTGAGACGCTTAATAGAGGGGAAAGCTTTTCCGGCGTGCGGTGGAGCGGAAGGTGACGGTGCCGGCGCTGTCGTCGTAGTCGACCAGATCGCGCTCGCGGATGACGCCGCGATAGAGGTAACGCGACAGATATTCGAGCGCCGGTTCGCCGCTGCCGACGCTGCGGCAATCGACGACCCACCTGGGCGGCAGGCCGACGGGGATCGACACTCCGGCCTCGTGCAAGGCACGCAGCAGCTTGGCGCGAAACACGCGGGCCAGGGCGAACTCGTTGAACAGATAGCGGCCCTGGACCTTGCGCCATTGCCGGCGCGCCGCGTCGATGCCGCCGCCGGGCACGACGACGTGCACATGCGGATGCAGATCGAGCCGGCGATTGTGGGTGTGCAGCACCGCGCACTGGCCGAGCTCGGCTTTGAGCTGGTGTGCGCCAAAGCCTTTGACGGTGCCCGCTGCGGCCTTGAACAGGGCCGCATACACCGCGCGGGGCTGTGCGTGCGCCAGTGGGCGCAAGCCCGCCGGCAGGGTGAAGGTGATCATGAAGTAGTCCACCGGCAGGAGCTTGGCGCGCTGGCGTTCGAGCCAGGCCGTGGTGCTGTGGTTCTGGCAGGCCGGACAGCTGCGATGGCCGCAGGAGCGCAGGGTTTCGCGCGAGCCGGTGCAGTCCACACAGCGCCAGTCCAGTGCGCCGAGCGCACCGGAGCGGCAGGCGGTGATCGCGGCCATCGCGCGCTGCTGGTGCGCCTGCAGGCGCACGCCATACTGCGCCATCAACGCTGCACGCCCCGCCTCGAAGACGTCCGCCAGACGCAGCGAGGGAATCGACCGGGCCATGGTCAGCTCCGGCGCTGGCGACGCAGACTGTCGCGCAGCTGCCCCATCAGGCTGTCGATCAGCACGGCCCGATCATCGCGGCACTTGTCGGTCATGTGCACGTAGCGTGCGGTGGTCTTGGGGCAGGCGTGGCCGAGCAGCTCCTGCACGCCGCGCAGATTCAGTCCGACTTCGATCAGGTGGGTGGCATAGGCATGGCGCAGGCTGTGAATAGAAACCTGCTTGCGGATGCCGCAATCGGCGACGACACGGGAAAACGCCTTCTGCGTGCTGCCACGGTCCATGGCGCCGGCCTCCGGCGCGCCGCCGAACGCCGTACCCGGAAACAGCAGCTGCGGATGGCGGTGATCGCGCCAGTAGCGCCGCAGGCAGATCAGCGTCAGCGCCGGCAGCACGACGAAACGGTCCTTGCGGCCCTTGCCGGCGCGCACGTGCATCTGGCTGCGGGCGCTGTCGATGTCGCCGACGCGCAGGCGCAAGCTCTCGCCCAGACGCAGGCCCAGGCTGTACGTCGTCAGCCAGAAGGTCTGGTAGCGCCGCTCGCGCGTGGCCAGGATGATCCGCGCAATCTCGCCCTGCGTGAGCACGTCCGGTAGCGACTGCACCTTGGGCGGCTTGAGCATGTCCACCCACGTCCACTCGCGGCCCAGCACGTGCTGATAGAAAAACTGCAGGCCGCAGCGCTCGATCTTGACCAGACTCCAT
>NZ_JAVRIC010000028.1 GCF_031846245.1 Banduia mediterranea
TCTTGAGCGGCTTCGACCGCGTGCAGGAATCCCGCGATTCCATGCGCGCCATCACCTTGAACGATGGCGAATCCGGAGTGTTTGCCCGCGCCGCGCTGGCCCTCAAGTACGACGACCCCGACAAGCCCGCGCCCATCACGGAATCGCAAATCCTGATGCCGCGCCGCCACGACGACCGCCGCCCGGACTTGTGGAGCGTGTTCAACCGCACGCAAGAGAACTTGACCCAAGGCGGCCTGCGCGGGCGCAGCGCCAACGGACGCCGCCAGCAAACCCGCCCGGTGCAGGGCATCGACCAGAACATCCGCCTCAACCGTGCGCTTTGGCTGCTGGCCGATGGCATGCGCCAGTTGAAAGCCTGAATCCCCACGCGGCAGGGGCAGGCAGCAGCCCTTGCCGCTTCTCTCGCTGCTGCACCCCAACCGCTAGTACTCCGTTCCAATAAAAGATTTACACATATGTCCACTGATGGCATGATGTTCTCCCGAGTCCCTTCAGGAGTCGGACATGGCCGGAAAGACCAAGCGCGCGCCGTTGACGTTGACCGATACGCACCGTTCGATGCTGGCCGAGCTGGCCGGCTCGCGCACGGCGCCGGTTCGTGAAGTTGAGCGCGCCAAAGTGTTGCTGAAATACGCCGATGGGGCGTCGATTATGGAGATCAGGCGCGCGGTGGGCGTGTCTCGGCCGACGATTTACAAATGCGTCGACAAGGCCGTTGCGGCCGGTGTGCTGGTTGGGCTCAAGGATCGGTTTCATCGGCCCAGAGAACCCGAGATTACGCCAGAGGCCAAAGCCTGGGTGGTGAGCTTGGCCTGCACCAAGCCCAAGGATCACGGCTTGTCTGCGGAGTTGTGGACGTTGCCTGCACTGGCGAAGTTCGTGGGCAGCCGAGCCTTGGAGGCCGGATTCCCGCGCCTGCGGGATACCAACAAGACCACGGTGTGGCGCATTCTCAATGAGCGCGGCATCAAGCCGCACCGGATCCGCTACTACCTGGAACGGCGTGACGCGGACTTTGAGCGGAAGATGTGTGAGGTGCTGATGGTGTATCGCGAGTTGAGCCTGCACGCGCAGGCGCCCACATCGGTGAGCGTGACCAAGGCCGCGCCGATCTATTCGGTGAGCGTGGACGAAAAGCCGGGCGTCCAAGCCATCGGCGTGACCGCTCCCGATCTGCCGCCCGTGCCAGGCCGGCAGGCTTCCATCAGGCGTGATCACGAGTATGTCCGCCACGGCACGCTGTCCATCCTGGCCGCTCTGGACCTTCACAACGGCGAAATCATCGCCGAGGTCGAACCCCGCCATCGCAGCCGGGAATTCATCGCGCTTCTGAAGCGCCTGGATGCCCACTACCCCGAGCCCGCCACGATCCGAGTCGTGCTGGACAACCATTCCGCCCACATCTCGAAAGAGACCATGGCCTATCTCGCCACACGCCCCGGCCGCTTCGAATACGTTCATACGCCCAAGCATGGCTCTTGGCTCAACTTGATCGAGTGCGCCTTCTCGAAGATGGCGCGAAGTTTCCTCCGCCATATCCGCGTGTCGTCCAAGGATGAATTGAAGCAACGCATCCTCAAGGGAATCGCCGAAATGAACGAGCAACCCGTCGTCTTCCAATGGCAACGCTTCGACTTGGAATTGACATGATGTGTAAGCATATTGCTGGTACAGAGTACTAGATCGTCTTGGGCGTGGCGTCTCCGTCCGCCCAGTAAAGCGTGCCGCTGCCGCCCTCCCGAAACGCCGCCCGTGGGCGGCGTGATTAGAGCGCTAAAACTAGTAGTCCTCACATAAGAAGACTACGGATGTAAGGTGTGAGCCGAATTGAGGGGTGCCCCCTTCTCCCGGAGGGAGAGGGGGAAAATTGTTTTTTTCAATGCCCGAAATTATCAAGTGGATGGAGTACTAGCGTAGATAGATACAGCAATTCGGATTGGCGACCAGCGACCGCGCGCGCGCGTCGGCCTGCGTGATCTCGGCGCGACTCAGCTGGCGTTGCAGATCGCGCAGCAACTGCGATGCCTGCACCTCCTGGCCGAAGGCTTCGGAAACGATCTGGTAGGCGCGCAGGTAGACATAGGCTTCCTGCTTATCGGTCGACTCCATTTCGCCATTGAGATAGGCCGCGGCCAGGTGCCAGAGTGCGTTGGCGCTGCCGTTCTCCTGGGCCTGGTGCAACCAGGCCGCCTGGCGTTCACGCAGGTTCTTCGTCTCGGTCTGGGCGTGGACGTTGCAGGAACGCAGTTCCTTCTCGCGGCAGATGTCATCCGGCGGGAGCTGGAACACCATCGATTCCATGGCCTCCACCGAGCCACGATCGGCCGCAGCCGCCATGACCTCGTAGTAGCGATCGCGCATCTTGGCATTGATCCCTTCGCAACGCGCATAGCGGCGGCGCAGTTCTGCGGCCGTCCACTCAGGGTCGGTTGCGCTGCCGGCCCATTGGCGCGTCTTCTGGGCGCTTTCGATGCTGGTCTTCAAGGCATGCGGCGTCGCGTCGAACTGGCTGCATTCCATCAGCACCAGCCCCAGCTGATACATCGCATCTGCATTTCCGGCTTCGGCTTCCGCGTACTTTTCCGTGTAGAAGGCGTTCAGCGGACCCAGTGGAAGTTGCGCACGACGCCGTACGACAACCTGCGCCGGACGGGGCGGCGCCAGGCTGGCCGCGGCGCGGGACGCGGACTGCGCCGCTGGCTTGACCGAGCCCGGTGCGCTTGCCCGCGCCACTGCAGACTGGGATTCAGCGCGGCTGACCGGTTCCCGCTCCTCGGTCGGGGAGGATGTCCCCGTCGCGGAATGAACCGGCGCAGTGACCGTGCGCGGGTTTGGCGAGACGCTACCCGGACCATCCAGCCGATGCGGAAGCGTACATCCCACCATCAGCAAGGCCGGTGCGATCAGCGCACTTGCTGTGAGCCAGTTTTTTGTTGTGTACAACGCCTCCTCCCGCATGGCAGCGATCCTGCCGCCAAAAATTGCTGCGACCCTCTCCACCGCCTTGGCGTTCGCCCCGCGCGAAGTGAAGCAGGCCGACAGCTTATGCGTACCGCCCGTCGTCAGCAAAGATCGATGCTGTGGTGAATTATCCGGCAAGCCTGCTGCGATGGCCTTGTCTTTTGCAGACAGGACGATGTCCGCTCCTGTCTGCCGGCTGCTCTGAAGCGCACACACCGCTACGCTGTCGTTGGCTGCGATATTCATGACGAATCTCCTTGCACTTGCTCTGTTGCCCAATTGGCTTTTCGATCAAGCCCTGCTGCCTCGCTGCCCGTTGTGGTCGGGAAACAGCGGCGGCGCGGAACCGATCAAACGGGCTGGCATTGAGATTCAATCGCTCATGCCGACGAACGGTAGAGATAAGCGGCATGGATAAGCTGGCGCGCATTAAAAGCCTGAATTGCGTGTGAGCGACTTCCTGCTTTGCGTGTAGGGAAATCTTTACCGGGCTGTCGGATGCGCGCTACAGCAGGAAAACCAAAGCGCTGGCGAGGCGGCGAAGGGCGCCATGCTGGAAAATGAAAAACCCGCCGCGGCCAGGAGCCGGGCGGGTTTTGTCACAAGCCAGGACTCAGACCGCGAACTGCCTCGTGAATGCCTCGGCGAAGGCGCCGAACTGGTCGGCCGGCAGGTCGTTGACGCCCGCCGCAGCAGCACGCCCTCCCCCGGTCGGGAACTGGCGACACAGCTCGTCTGCGCCGGTCTTACGGTTCAAAGGTGCGCGCACGCTGATCAGGTAGTGGCCGTCCGCCTTTTCCGTGAGCACGGCGTGCGCACGGTCCGGTGACTGGTTGGCGAGGTCGTTGCTGTAGACGCCGCTGACACGACGCGCCCAGGCCTCGCACGGCAGGATGAACAGCGCAGCGTGCTCGGTGGAGACGGATTCGGGCCGGGTTGATTCGGCCTTGTCCATGTCGGTCTTGTAGCCATCTTCGAGCTTGCCGAACGCTTCCTTGGCGTCCTCCATGAACGTGAATGGCGTCAGGTAGCGACTGACATGGAGGTACAGTTCCTCCGGCGTGAAGTGCAGGTCCTCGATCTTCTCGCCGTAGCCGTTGTAGTTCATGTACGTGCCGAGGTCCTCCAGCTTGCGCAGCTGCGCTTCGGAAAGATCCATGTGACGCGCCATGATCTCGGCACTGGCCTTGAGGTTGTCGCCGAAGGCGCCAACGATCGCCCAGGCCAGAAAGCGGTTCTTGAGATGGCCGTTGACCAGCAGCGAGGTGCAGACGTCCGGCGCCTCGTTGATGATCGTGCTGAGGCTCGTACTAACGGGGATATCACCGGCGAAGTGATGGTCCACATAGAACACGCTGGCGCCGGCCTGAAGGACCCGCTCCAGGCCTTTGCGGTTCTTGTCCAGCGACACGTCCAGCACCGTGACCTGGTCTCCGGCCTCGGCGTCGACCCGGTCCATCAGCGCAATGTCGCGCTTGACGCCGGTCACCAGCCTGGCTTCGTGCGGTTCAGCCAGACGCAGCTGCGTCAGCGCGCAGATCCCGTCCGCATCACCATTGAAGACGTCGATCCGGGCCATCTCAGCCCCCGTTCGACTGGTAATACTCCATCAGAATCTTGGCGACCTCCGGCCGCGAGAACTCCGGCGGCGGCGCGATGCCGTTGCCGAGCATTTCGCGCACCTTGGTGCCGGACAGGGCGATGAAGTCTTCCTTGGTGTGGTCCGGCGCCTCGCGCATCATCACCACGCGGCCCAGCTTCTTCGAGAACGCGGTGTTGTCGGCGCGGAAGATTTCGATCTCCAGCGCGTCGGCCGGCACCTTTTCGTCAAAGATGGTCTGCGCGTCGAAGGCGCCGTAATAGTCGCCGACGCCGGCATGGTCGCGGCCGACGATGAGATAGTTGCAGCCCATGTTCTGGCGGAACACGGCATGCAGCACCGCTTCGCGTGGACCGGCATAGAGCATGTCGAAACCGTAGCCGGTGATCATCACCGTGTTTTCCGGGAAGTAGTTCTCGACCATGGTACGGATGCAGGCATCGCGCACATTGGCCGGAATGTCGCCCTTCTTGAGCTTGCCGAGCAGCATGTGGATGACAATGCCGTCGGCGCCGAGACGCTCCTGCGCCATGCGGCACAGTTCTTCATGCGCGCGATGCATCGGGTTGCGGGTCTGGAAGGCCACGATCTTGTTCCAGCCGCGCTTGGCGATTTCCTCTCGAATCTCCACGGCGGTACGGAAGGTCCCGGGGAAATCCTTGGCGAAGTAGCTGTAGCTCAGCACCTGAATCGGCCCGGACAGCAGGGTGTTGCCCTGGCCGAGGAAGGTCTGCACGCCGGGGTGGCCTTCGTCGAGGTTGCCGAAGATTTCCAGCGCCATCTCGCGCAGTTCTTCGTCGCTCACGGTTTCGACCGCCTGCACGTCCATGATCGCCAGCACTGGATTGCCCTCGACATTGGGATCGCGCAGCGCCAGCTTGCCCGGCTTCACGCCGGCTTTCTGGGTGAGGTTGACGATCGGCACCGGCCAGAACAGGCCGTCGGCCGTCTTGAAATTCTTGGCGACCGACAGCGCGTCCGCCTTGTTCATGTAACCGGTGAGCGGGTTGAAGTAGCCACCGCCCATCATCACCGCGTTGGCGGCGGCGGCGGAGCTGACGAGCAGGCTGGGCAGGGATTCGGCTTCGGCGAGCAGCGCGGCGCGCTGCGCATCGTCCGCGACGTACCGCGGATCGAGGGTTTCGGAACCGTGGGGTTTGATCATTGTCGTGTGTCCGTTATCTGGAATTGGCAGCGCGGTGCGCAGGTTCAAAAGGGCAGGATGTCGCGGTCCTTCAACAGCGCCAGCATCGCCTCGACTTCGTCCTCCAGCGACATTTCGTGGCTGGGAAGCACGATCTCGGGCGCGGTCGGCGCCTCGTACGGATCGTCGATACCGGTGAAATTCTTGATCTGGCCGGCACGCGCCTTCTTGTAGAGACCCTTGGGGTCGCGCTTCTCGGCTTCCGCAAGCGGAACATCGACATAGGCTTCGATGAAATCCATCTCGCCGGCCACATGCAGTTCGCGCACGGTGTCACGGTCGGCACGATACGGGCTGACGAAGCTGGACAGCACGATCACGCCGGCATCCACGAACAGCTTGGCGATCTCGCCGATGCGGCGGATGTTCTCGGCACGGTCCTCGGCGGAAAAGCCCAGGTTCTTGTTGATGCCCAGGCGCACATTGTCGCCGTCCAGGCGATAGACCAGCCGGCCCTGGGCGTGCAGCGCCTTTTCCAGCGCCACGGCCACGGTGCTCTTGCCGGAACCGGACAGGCCGGTGAACCAGATGGTTGCGCCCTTCTGGCCCAGCAGCTTGTTGCGGTCGGCACGGGTCACTTCACCTTCATGCCAGAAAACATTGGTCGCCTTTTGTTCGGTCATCGCCCTTCCATACCCTGTGCAGTGAGGATCGCTGGCATCGCCGACTCAACGGCGACAAGCGGAGCCGAATTCTAGGCTTCGCAGATCCATAAGAAAAATATATTATTACGATAACTGCGTTCTTATTAATTCATATCTGGTTTCTGACGGCACAGCGCAGCATGAATCTCAATCATCTGGCGATCTTCCGGGCCGTCGCCGCCAACAGCAGCGTGTCCGGCGGAGCGCGACAGCTGCACATCAGCCAGTCCGCAGTGTCCAAACAGCTTGGCGAGTTCGAGCAGACCTTGGGCATGGTGCTGTTCGACCGCATGCCACGCGGCATGCGCATGACCGAGGCCGGACGCCTGCTGTTGGGTTATGCCAACCGCCTGTTCACGATCGAGGCAGAGGCCGAACACGCGCTCGGCGATCTGCGGCAGCTGGCGCGCGGCCGCATCGCGATCGGGGCGAGCCGCACCATCGGCGCCTACCTGCTGCCGCGCGTGCTGGCCGAATTCCGGCGCCGCTATCCGGATGTGGACCTGTCGCTGACTGTGGAGGCCACGCACAGCATCGAGAGCAAGCTCCTCGCCGGCGAAATCGACATCGGTTTTGCCGAGGGCACGATCAGCCGCGACCTGCTCTATTACACGGAATTCGCCGAGGACGAACTGGTACTGATTGCCGCGCCGGATCACCCGGTGACGGCACGCGCCCCCCTGCCCGCCTCCGCGCTGGTGGACTATCCGCTGCTGATGCATGAAGTGGGCTCCGGTACGCGCGCCGTTACGGAACAGGCCCTGGCCAACCGACGCATCGAGGTTCGTCCGTCAATGACGCTGGCGAGTACCGAGGCGCTGAAGCAGACCGTGGCCACCGGCATCGGCCTGGCCATACTCTCGGCGCAGGCAATCCGTACCGAGTTGGAAGCGCGCAGCCTGGCCGTGGTGCCGATCAAGGGCTTGCGCCTGCGCCGCCCGCTGTATCGCGTGGAGCTGCGAAACGCCTGGCCGAGCCCGGCACTCGAAGCCTTTCTGGGCTTGATGCACGAGCTGGGCTGAAAATCCTGTCTATACTCCGGAATCGACGCCCCATCATCGCAGCTTCATCCCGTGAAACGCGGTGCGCGCGAGCCCGGGTTCCGCCCTGCCGGCCGCGCCGGGCTAGTGTCGTGAGTCGGAAGTTCCTTGATGAAATCGGCGACTCACGACACTAGTGCTGGACAAGCAGTTTCACGGTGTGCTCGACGCGCACAGTGACGGCCTCGGCAGCGCCATGAACATTCGCATCGAGGACGGCCAGCACTACTACTATTTCGGGTATTCGCTGCCCTGAGACTTGCGGGGCGCGGCAAGCTTGCCTAACGGCCATGTCACTAACACCGCCCCGCAGAATGAATCTGCTGCGGCATGGCCGTTCCCCTCAGCCACCGCTCGCATTCGCGAGCGCCCCCCTTTCCCGCATGCAGGCGAGGGCAGATCGGCATCACGCCGCGCGTGATTCACGCTAACAAGACTCGTCCTGCCAATCCAACTGGTAGGCGGCTGGATCATCCAGACCGCCGCCGTTCCAATGAATCACCGCTTTGCGTCGCTTGCGACTCATCGGTGGACCTTCGCAAGCATCCTCGACGACGCGTCCGAAGCGCTGCAGAACCTGCACTGTTTCGGGATCGATCCGCAGCAGACTGGCGGCACCGGTGCTGACGCCCATCTGGTAGGCATCGGCCCGTAACAGCAATTCCTGGCGCCCGTCTCCGTCCACATCCGGCGCGGCGACGATGAAGTGGCCGTCCTGCCCCTGCAGCCGGTAGCGGGCCTGCAAGCGGTCGCCGACATAACGCAGCAATTCCGCCGGCTGCTCGCCCTGCACGTTGTGCGCGGCGCGCGGACCGCCCGCTTGCAGCAGTAGCAGGGTTTCGTCGACACCGGCCTGGGTGAAGCTACCGCGCACGCCGGAGGTGATCGTCGCGTCCTGCCGGTGTCCCAGCACGCTGTCGATCACGTGCGCCCGGTCGATGCCCTCGGGAACCTCCAGCGCCAGCGGCGCGGTTCCGAAGTCGATGACGCGGCCAGCCGCAGATTCGGGCGACCGCCCAAGAAGCGGACTGTAGCGGCCATTGCGATAGCGATAGTGACGCTCGGGCCCCGGCCCGCTGGCGATCAGCTCCACGAAACTGGAGGACGTGCCGGCCTGCGAGCGAACGTCTTCAGCCCGCGTTTCGAAAATCCTGGGGGGGCCGTCGTCGACTCCCGGCGCGGTAGCGAGAAATCCCCACCACGGCGTGGCTCCGGTGTTGCGCAGGCAGGCGTCCCGACCGGCCACCAACCAGTCGGGCGTACCGTCCTGATTGAAATCGACGCGCCGCACTTCGAGTTCGAGTGCATCCAGCCGTACTTCACCCGTGGCCTCGTCGGTCGCACAGGCGAGCACCTGCTCGTCGACCGACAGACCATCGCGTATCGATGACGGCAGGCCCGGCTTCGAGGGCGCCGGCCCGGGCTCGGCGGCATCGCAGGCATTCTGGCCGACGAGCAGCGTGCCACCAAGGACGATCAAGCCTGCGGTTCGCTTGCACCCCTCAGCAAGCATGCGGGATCGCAACCTCAGTGGGCTGCCCCGTCGAAGCGGCCATCCAGCAGATCACCGACCCATCGATCGATGGTCGCGGAGGAGGCTTCGATATGCACGTGCTCGCCGGTAGAATGCCCGGTGGTGCCCTGGATTCCAACGGCATCACCGTAGTTCACCCGATCTCCGGCGGACACATCCACGCGCGCCATGTGGAACAGATAGACCAGCCCGCCATCGTCGCCGCGCAGCACCACGGCGTTGCCGGCCGTGCCCATCGGGCCGGCGCTGACCACCTCCCCGCTGACCGGTGCCGGGATCGTCTGCGTGTTGTGGGCCTGGCCGGCATGCGCGATCGTGACGTCGCGCACTTCCAGCGTCTGCCCTTCGCGCAGCTGGGTCTGGTAGTCGTGATGCGGTCGCAACTGGCTCGGATCGGTGATGCGAACGGTGCCACCGCCGGTGGAATAGACGGTGTAAGGATCGTATTCGGGCGCGGCGCCCGGTCCGTGCGACGCCGGAGCCACGTCGGCGGCGAACAGCACGCGGCCGGTCGCGTCATCCAGCAGCCCGGTCGCGTTCAGACCATTGGCCTGCTGAAAATCCCTGATCGCCGCGGCGGTGTCGGGGCCAAACTGGCCATCCACAAAACCTGCGCCGTGACCGTAGCCACGGTCCATCAATTGCTGCTGCACGGCGCTGACGCTGCCGTACAGCCGCGAAGCCACCGCCGAGGTCGCCTCACCGGAGGTGATCCGACCATCGCTGTTGAAATCCAGACCGCTGTTCTGGGTGTAGGCCGCGGTGCCCTGCGAAAACAGCACCGCCTCGGGATCCGGACGCGCCGTGCCGGACAGCACCGAGGTGTAGACGCCTTCGAGGGAACCTAACCGCCCCTCATATTGCTGGAAGTACTGATCGACTACGGACAGTTGCTGTGTGGCCGTCATGCCTTTCAGCTCGGCCACGCTGGTGCCCAGACCGCGAGCGGTACTCGGCAGGAACTGGATCAGTCCGGTGGCATCGCTGACCGGATTCTGCACGCTGGGCGAGAAGCTGCCGCCGGTCTCGAAGCTCATCACCGCCATCAGGTATTCCGGGCGCGTATCCAGACGCTGCGCCATGGCCTCGACTTCAGCGATGAATTCCGGCGTGACATTGGCATTGCCGGCGACGCCGGCGATCTGTTCGTAGTTGAACTCGCCGGCGCCAGGCGGTGCGTTCGGCGTACCGGTTTCCGGTGCCGGTACGGTGGGACCGTTCGGCGGCGCGGCGCTCGAACCCGGGACCACCAGCGTATCGCCGGGATAGATCAGATCCGGATTGGCGATGCCGTTGGCCGCGGCGATGGCGGCGGCCGAACTGCCGCGTTGGGCGGCGATCCCGGACAAGGTGTCACCGGGCTGAACGATATAGGTGGAGGCTGCGCTGCCGGACGGACGATCACCCGCACCGACGGGCACATTGATCCGGTCATCGGGATAGATCAGGTCCGGGTTGCTGATCTGCGGATTGGCGGCAGTGAGATCGGGCACACCAATTCCGTACTGCTGCGCGATTCCGGAAAGCGTCTCGCCCTGGCGCACCACGTGGGTCAGCTCGGCATTGGCCAGCTGTTCGCCGCCATCGAGATTGATCCGTTGCCCGACGAGAATTCGATCGGGATCATCAATCTGCGGATTCGCAGCCAGCAGCGCGTCGACGCTGCTGCCGCTGCGGCTGGCGATGCCGGACAGTGTGTCGCCGGACTGAACCTCGTAGCTGCTGGTCATTCTTGCCTCCGCACGATCATCGCGGCTTTCGAAATCGACAATTCCCGATTTCCCGATTTGCGGTGAGTATTCAGAGGTGTCGATGCGGACTCAAGCTGGGAAAAACCCTAACGGCCATGCCACAAGCGCTTCCCGCAGAATGAATCTGCTGCGGCATGGCCGTTCCCCTCATCCACCGCTCGCAGTCGCGAGCGGCCCCCCTCTTCCGCAAGCGGGCGAGGGTCGGTCGGCATCGCGCCGCGCGTGATTCACGTCAAGCATCCCCGTAAGGCGGGCCGACAGCGGGCCTCTCAAAGTTCGGGGGACCTTCCAGCGAGAGCCTGCGCAAACGCCTCGGAACGATAGAATGGCTCCAGATGGCGACGCAGCATCGGCTCCAGCAACTTCTTGCGCTTGAGCGCCTTTATCGCGGGGGGCGCGTAGCGCATCGCCTCGGCCATCATCAGCGCCGGCGTGATCCCGAATTCGTCCAGCAGTTCGCGCAGGCTGGTATCGCCGTATTTGTCGAAAAACCCATCCACGCCGGCATCGATCATGGCCGAGTAGAACGGCGTCAGGCGCAGTTCGTGCCAGTACTCGTAACCGTTGACGAACAACTCCTCCAGGTCGAGTTCGCTGAAGTGCTCGCGGAATTCGGAGGCGCGGCGGAGCTTGAGGCGACTCCAGACATCCTGCGCCATGTTGCGCAGGGCGTCATCGTCGAGGTGATCCAGCAGGAATTCGACACTGCGCCGCGAAGTCGTCTCGATGCTCTTCGACAGATATTTCTTGAGCTCGTCCTCGACCGAGGCTTCGAGCCTGGGCGTGGCGCGATTGACCATGGCCTTGCCGAACTTGACCATCGATCCGGCACCCGGAAAGTTGCGGGTAAAGGCGTTGTCCGACAGATACCCCTTGATGCCGTACAGCAACAGGTCCGAGGCAAAGGCGGTGTAGACCGGCCCTGCCATCAATTCGCGCAGTATCTTCTCGCGCAGGGAACTCAGCTCCAGCACCTTGTCCACGGACTCTGCGAACCGCCGATCGGTCAGCAGATCTCCGAGCCGGGTTTTGTCATGAATCGGATGGGCATGCAGGCTGCGTGCGATTTCCCCGACCAGTTCGGGCAAACCGGCGCCGAAACGTACCTCCACGGCATAGGTGTGCGCCGTCGCCTTGATCGCTGCGGGCTTGACCATGTCCTTGACCTTGAGCCGTTCGGCATCCACCAGCAGGGTGGCCAGCTCCTGGCTCAGCCAGGTTTCCAGCGCAGCACCGTCGATCTGCCTGATCACGAAGCGGGTATGCGCATCCAGCAGGCGGTCAGCGATATCACTGCCTGAACTTTTCTTGCGCGTCCCCATTGATTGCTTGCTCCTGATCGGCTGATTCCGTTCGCATGGCGGACGTTGCGCGCCCGCCGGTCGAGGCAAGACAATAGCCGAATCCTCAGGCCGCCATTGGCAATGCCCGTCCGGCGAACACACATTGTGCCAGGCTTTCGCTGAGGTCCAGCACCAGGATGGAACTCACCACAAACCGGGAGGCACTGATCTTCCAGGCGCCGTCTTCCTTGCGATATTCATCTTCGTAGTAGCCCGCGAACTGCGTGCAGCGCTGCGCCTGGGTATCGATCAGAAATAGTGCAGCCGCCAGCGACCGGAAACCGAAAAAAAACCGGCGCACGCCGGTTCTTTTTGGCCGCCCCTCGCTGCCGCGGCTGCGATCATTTGCCGGTGTCCGTGGTCGAGGTCGTGCCAGCACCGTTGCCGTCATCGCCGAATACGGTGATCGCCATCCCAGTGATGGCAGCAGCAGAAACCGCCGCGCCGATCCCGGCAGCGGTGGCGCCGGACGTTGCGGCCGAATCACCGGCCAGTCCTCCCCCGCCGCCGATTGGCGGCGTCCACTCGCCAGCGAGAATACCGGGCTGGCCGCTCAGGGGCTGCGGCGCGAATTGCGGCCCGCTGACAACAGCGTAGTCGCCTGCATCCAGATTCAGGGTGCCGTTGGCATTACCGAGCACGCCACCGCCTTCCTCCACGCCGAAGTAAAGATCGCCGGACTCGGCGTCGATCGCACCGAGAATGATCGAACCGCGAATTCCCATCGTGGCGGCCACCGAATCCACCCGGTAGCTATCCATGTCCCGGCGCCCCAGGGAATGGGTCACGGCGCGAAATGCGCCCTTCAGCAGACGGTAGTAGCTGCGACCCGTCTCCGGCGCGGCCTCGCTGCTCGGCGCCTGATAGTCCTCGATCGCGAATTCCGCGTTTGGCCGCAAGTAGATTTCCTCACCATTGGTCATGCGCACGTAGAGGTAGCCATTGCCACCGGTCGTCAGCACGTCCCCGCTTTCGACCGCGGAATTCTCGACCAGCCGGAGGTTCTGGCCGCCACGCTGCGCCGCGGCCCGGCCCCATACCGAGACGACGGCGCCCGCTTCAGCCCAGACCGGGGGCACGAACGCGAGCATCAACAGGCCCAGCGTGGCCAAAAAAAAACGATCCCTGTTCCCGATGGTCATACGACCTTTTACACCTCCTGGAAACCACTCTAACTTCCGCCACAGCGGCGAATGCGACACGCTGAATTCCAGAATTCAGCGGCGCTACGCCGTGAGACCCCCAACCACAATATCCACCACAGAGAATACTGAATCACGCTGCCGAAAGCACAACTTTGCGGACAGGCCCGGGCCAAGCACCAGTCGACAGCTATCGCCCGCTGCCGTAGTCCCAGCGCGGCCTCCGCTTCTGCAGGAAGGCCTCGATGCCCTCACGAGCCTCCGCCCCGCGAACGGCGCTGGTGAACAGCAGTCCGGCCTGCCGCGTGAATTCGGCATCCGGCTCGGCGACCAGACTGAGCAGCAAGTGCTTGGTCAAGGCGTTGGCGCGAGGCGCGCAGCGCATCACATCGGTGATCAGATCCGTCAGGCGGTGTTGCAAGGCCTCTTCGCCATCAAAAACGTCGTCCGCCAAGCCGATCGCGGAGGCTTCCACGCCGTCGAACTGAGCGCCCGTCAGGCACAAGCGGCGCGCAACAGGCAAACCCACGCGCTCGACCAGATAGGGGGCGATCTGCGCGGGCGGCAGGCCTCGGCTGGTCTCGGGCACCGAGAAGCGCGTGGCCCGGTGCGCCATGACGATATCGCCGACGCAGGCCAGCCCCAGGCCATCGCCCAGCACCGCGCCCTCGCAGACCACAATGACCACGGCAGGCGTGTCTCTCACCGCTTTGAGCAAGCGTGCCAATCCTTCGGAATATTCCAGCGCCGGATCCCGGCCCTCGGCATCTGCACCCACAAACACGGCGCGCAGGTCGGCTCCGGCGCAGAAGTGGCCTTGCGAACCCCGCAGTACAACCGCCCGCAACTCCGGCAGCCCGGCAATCGCCGCAAACTGTCGAGTCAGCGTGGAGATCATCTCGGCAGTCAGCGCATTGCGCGCACTCGGCCGGTTCAGGGTGAGATGAAGAATTCCGTCCTCAAGGCGACTCAGGATGGCTTCGGAACTTCCGCCGTCAGTCTCTGTCACGCGATGGTTCCTTGAAAAGCCGGCAAAGCGATACCGCGATATTGCGTTCTACGCACTTCGGAAATCCTCTTCGGCGCGACCGCTTCCGGGCAGCGTAATATCTCTGACGAAAAAGGCCGCCCGTAGGCGGCCTCCATTGTTGACCTCAAAGCTTGAGGGCTCTGCCGAGCAACGCTCAGCCCGGCCTCAAAGCTTTTCGGTCAGTTCCGGCACGATCTGGAACAGATCGCCGACCAGGCCGAAGTCGGCCACCTCGAAGATCGGTGCGTCTTCGTCCTTGTTGATCGCAACGATCGTTCCGGCATCCTTGATGCCGGCAAGATGCTGGATCGCGCCCGAGATTCCGCAAGCCACGTACAGCGACGGCGCGATGATCTTGCCGGTCTGGCCGACCTGCATGTCGTTCGGCACGTAGCCGGAGTCGACCGCGGCGCGTGAGGCGCCGACGCCAGCGCCCATCTTGTCCGCGAGCTTGAAGATGATCTCGAAGTTCTCGGAGCTGCCGAGCGCCCGACCACCGGAAACGACCTTGGGTGCCGATTGCAGATCGGGACGATCCGACCTCTGCGCTTCCAGACCGACGTATCGGGTGTGGGAAGGCAGCGACGCGTCGACACTCTTGGCCTCGACCGCCGCCGCGCCGCCGGTGCCCACCGCCGTGAACGAGGCAAGACGCACGGTGGCGACAATCATCGGCTCTGCGGGTACCTCAACCGTAACAATGGCGTTGCCTGCATAGGTCGGACGGTCGAAACTGCTGGCACTGTGCACGGCCATGATGTCCGAAACCTGCTGGACGTCGAGCAGCGCGGAAACGCGCGGCGCGAGGTCCTTGCCGAAGGTGCCACCGGGGAACAGCACGTGGCTGTAACCAGCCTTGGCAATCTCGACGATCTGAGGCGCGAGAATCGCAGCCATCGGCTTGGCGTTCTCGGCACGTTCCACCGTGCAGACCTTGGCCACGCCGTCCAGCGCCGCCGCCTGCGAGGCGACCTCACCGAGACTGTCGCCGAACAGCACGATGTCGATATCGCCGCCGATGCCCTGGGCAGCGGCTACAACCTTGCCGACACCCGCGTTCAATTTGCCTTCGGCGTGTTCGCCGACGATCAGAATCTTGCTCATTGCTTTCCTCTTTCGAATTTGAACGGGCGGCTCAGACCAGGCCCTTGGACTTCAGCGCTTCGACCAGTTCGTCGACGGTCTTGACCATCACGCCCTTGGAGCGCGACGGCGGCGGCGAGGTCTTGGTCACCTTGAGACCGGCCCCCGGGGTGATGCCCAGATCGGCGAAGCTCATCGCATCGATCGGCTTCTTCTTGGCCTTCATGATGTCCGGCAGCTTGAGGTAGCGCGGTTCATTCAAGCGCAGGTCGACGGTGACCACGGCCGGCAGATCGATGTCCAGGGTTTCCAGACCGGAATCGATTTCGCGCGTGACTTTGGCGGTTTCACCTTCGACCTCGACCTTGGAGGCGAACGTGGCCTGCGGGCAGTCCAGCAGCGCCGCGACCATCTGGCCGGTCTGACTGGCGTCGTCGTCGATCGCCTGCTTGCCCAGCAGGAATAGCTTGCCCTCTTCCTTCTTGAATACCGCGGCCAGGGCCTTGGCGGCGGTCAGGGGCTGGATGTCGCCCTCTTCCTTGACGTGCACGGCGCGGTCAGCACCGAAGGCCAGGGCGGTACGCAGGGTTTCCTCGGACTTCTGTCCGCCGATCGTCACGGCGACGATTTCAGTGACCACGCCCTTCTCGCGAAGACGCACGGCCTCCTCCATCGCGATCTCGTCGAACGGGTTCATCGAGTGCTTGACGCCATCCGTGACCACACCGCTACCATCCGATTTCACCTGTATGCGGACGTTGTAGTCCACCACGCGCTTGACGCTGACCAGAACCTTCATTCGCCTCTCCTGTTCCTCTAAATCAGTCCGAAAAATTGGATGTTGCTTACGGGGTCGACTGTGCGACCGACTCTACATGTTCGGGTAGTTGGGCCCACCCGAACCTTCAGGCGCAATCCACACAATGTTCTGCGCCGGGTCCTTGATGTCACAGGTCTTGCAGTGCACGCAGTTCTGCGCGTTGATCTGAAAACGCTTGCCGCCATTGTCGGCATCCACGACTTCGTAGACGCCGGCCGGGCAATAGCGCTGCGCCGGCTCGTCATATAACGGAAGGTTCTTGTCGATCGGGATGCTGGGATCCTTCAGCGTCAGATGTATCGGCTGGTCTTCCTCATGATTGGTGCTTGAGAGAAACACCGAGGACAGCTTGTCGAAGCTCAGCTTGCCGTCCGGCTTGGCGTAAGTAATGCGCTTGGATTCCGCCGCCTTCTTCAGGCATTCGTGATCCGGTTTGGTGTCGTGCAGCGTCAACGGCAGCTTGCCGCCGAACCAGTTCTGATCCAGGTAATTGAATGCGCCGCCGAGCAGTACACCGTACTTGTGGATCGCGGGGCCGAAGTTGCGGCTACGGAACAGCTCGTCACTCAGCCAGCTTGCCTTGAACTTCTCGGGGTAGGCCGAAACCACATCACCGCCCTCGGCGCCGCCGGCCAGCTTCTCGGCCACGGCTTCGGCCGCGAGCATACCGGACTTCATCGCGGTATGGCTGCCCTTGATCTTGGCGAAGTTGAGCGTGCCGAGATCACAGCCGATCAAGGCGCCGCCCGGGAACACCATCTTCGGCAGCGAGTTGTAACCGCCCTTGGTGATCGCACGCGCGCCATAGGAAACACGCTTGCCGCCTTCCAGATACTGCTTGATCACCGGGTGATGCTTGAAGCGCTGGAATTCGTCGAACGGTGACAGAAACGGATTGGTGTAGGACAGATCCACGATCAGCCCGACCACCACCATGTTGTCTTCAAGGTGGTACAGGAACGAGCCGCCCGGGTTGGCGTCGTCCAGGGGCCAGCCGGCGCCGTGCACGACCAGACCCTTCTCGTGCTTGGCCGGGTCGATTTCCCAAAGCTCCTTGAGCCCGATGCCGAAATGCTGGGGATCGACACCTTCGCGCAAGTTGTACTGTTCGAGCAGTCGCTTGCCGATATGGCCTCGGCAACCTTCCGCAAATAGCGTGTACTTGGCACGCAGTTCCATGCCCGGGGTATAGGCGCCTTCCTTGGGCTTGCCTTCGCGGTCGACACCGAGGTCGCCGGTAACGATCCCGCGCACGATTCCATCTTCGATGATCGCATCCTGCGCAGCGAAGCCCGGATAGATTTCAACGCCGAGCGCTTCGGCCTGTTCTCCGAGCCAGCGGCACAGATTGCCCAGCGAGATGATGTAGTTGCCTTCGTTGTGCATGGTTTTCGGCACAAACAGATTCGGCAGCTTGGTGGCCGCCGTTTCGCTGCGAAACAGATAGACG
Organism: Banduia mediterranea; assembly: GCF_031846245.1. Classification (NCBI taxonomy): domain Bacteria; kingdom Pseudomonadati; phylum Pseudomonadota; class Gammaproteobacteria; order Nevskiales; family Algiphilaceae; genus Banduia; species Banduia mediterranea. The sequence goes on from NZ_JAVRIC010000028.1 coordinate 17,606, forward strand.
TCGTCCCGCACGACCGGCGCGTTCAGGGGCGCGCCTCGGTCTTTCCAGTCAGGGAACAGCTCGTCCAGGGCACGCGGTTCAAACACCGCGCCGGACAGGATGTGGGCGCCGACCTCCGAACCTTTCTCAACGACGCAGACGTTGATTTCCTTGCCGGCTTCCTCGGCAATCTGTTTCAGGCGGCATGCGGCGGCGAGACCGGCAGGGCCGGCGCCGACGACGACGACGTCATACTCCATCACATCACGTTCTACAGTCATTGCTTGCTCAGGCTGGCTGAATGGAAGTGGGTCCGGTTTGGACAATCAAGTCTGCCATTATAACGCGAGACGACCGAAGGCTGGCTGTCAGACCCGATTTTCCGGCTCACGCAAGGAACTCCGTGCCGAGCCATGCGGCCCCCGCGAGCAGCAAGGCAGACACCAGACCCGCCGCCAGATCGTCAATCATCACGCCGAGGCCACCATCGACGTGCGCATCCAACCAGCGTATCGGCCAGGGCTTGGCAATGTCGAAGATCCGGAACAGAACAAATCCGGCCAGCAGCCCGGTCCAGATCGGCCATGGCCAAAGTCCCAGCGCCGGCAGCAGCGGGACGACGGTCAACAGATAGGCCACGATTTCGTCGAAAACCACGCCAGGGTGATCCGGTACGCCCAGACGCCGGCAACTCTCGCCGCAAATACGCACGCCGACGATCGACAGGATCAGCAGCAAGGCCGCGTAGACCGGCCATGGGAGCCACAGCAGCGCGAGTGCGATCGGCAGCGCAGCCAGCGTGCCCCAGGTGCCGGGCGCCTTGCGTGCAAGCCCGCTGCCGAACCCGAAGGCCAGAAAATGTACCGGTGTCGTCATGATCAGGCGCGCCGGGAACTTCGGCGCAACGCGAAAAGCGCTGCTCTTCATGCGAAATGGTCGAATCCGTTATTTTCGAAGCTGTGCAGGGTACCGTCCAGAGCATGCAGGCGCACGCCCGGGGTCTGCGAAATCCGACCGATCGGAGTCAGTGCGCAGACATGCATGGCCAGGACGAGACGCTCATCGGGTATGCACAGGCAGAGTTCGTAGTCGTCGCCACCGGTCGCCTGATAGCGCAATCGTGCCATTGGATCGGGAACCAGGACGCTCAGTGCCGGCGAGGCGGGCAGACGAGCAGCCTCAAGATCGGCGCCTGTTCCGCTTGCGGTGCAAATATGCCCGAGATCGGCCAGCAGGCCGTCGGAAATGTCGATCGCCGCAGACGCCAGATCCAGCAATCCCCTGCCCTCGTCGAGACGTGGAACTGGGCGCTCCAAGCGACGGCGCAGCTCGGCTTCGGTTCCGATGGGGACACTGCGCGCCTGACCGAATCGGGCCAATGCGGCTGCTGCATCGCCGAGCGTACCGGTCACCACAACCCAATCGCCGGATTTGGCGCCGCTGCGACGCAACGCACGAGCGCGCGGAACCAGCCCCATCGCCGTCACCGAAATCGTGAGCGGCCCACACGTGATGTCACCGCCGACCAGGGCGACGCCGCTCAACCGCGCGAGTTCGGCGAAGCCTTCCGAAAATCCGGCCACCCAGGCATCGTCGAGCGTCGGCAGACTCAGCGCCAGCGTGACCCAACAGGCATCCGCGCCCATCGCCGCCAAATCCGAGAGGTTCACCGCCAGCGACTTCCATCCGACATCTGCTGCGGCGGTCCGCTCCGGAAAATGGCGCCCGGCCACCAGGGTGTCCGCCGTGACCACGAGCTGCCGGTCCGGCGGAACATCAAGGATCGCGGCATCGTCACCGATGCCCAGAACGATCCCATCACCGTCCGGTGCCAACTCGGCGAAGTGTCGGCGAATCAGCTCGAACTCGCCCATGCCTCAAAGGCCGGCCGAGACTTCCACCGAACGGGTGCTGCGCGCGACCTTGTCGAGCACGCCGTTGACGAACTTGAAACTTTCGTCGACGCCGCCGAACATCTTGGCGAGATTGACCGATTCGTTGACCACGACACGCCACGGCACATCGGGACAGAACACCAGTTCGTAGGTTCCCACCATCAGAATCGCGCGCTCCATCGGGTCCAGCTCGTGCACGGGACGGTCCAGGTGCGGCGTGAAGTGCGTCAGCAACTGCGGCGCCTCACGCACGGTGCCGTCGAGCAGCGCCTGAAAGTATTCGGCATCGGCTCGCCCCAGGCCCGGATCCTCGCGGAACTGCTTGAGCAGGCGCTCGGGCGGCGTTTCGTTGAACAGCCAGCTGTACAGCGCCTGCACGGTCAGCCGGCGCGCCAGACCGCGGCGGCTCTGCGGCATCGGATCTTTGCGAACCTGATCTTTCAAGACGTTTCCAGCCCCCATTCGAATCGAATCATTTCGAGCACCGCCTGTGCGGACTCGTAACCCTTGTTATCCTTGCCCTCACCTGATCGCGCGGTGGCCTGCTCGACCGTATCGACCGTCAGCACACCGAAACCCAGAGGGATTCCGTAGCGCAGCATGACATCCTGCAGGCCGCGTGCGCATTCGCCGGCCACGAAATCGAAATGCGGGGTCTCGCCGCGAATCACCGCGCCCAGCGCCACCACCGCGTCGAAATGCTTGCCGTGGGCGATACGCTCGCAGGCCAGCGGCACTTCGAACGCCCCCGGCACGCGGTACAGGCGGGTATTGGAACCGCGCACGCCCCAATCCGACAGCGCCTGCCGCGCGCCGTCGATCAGCGCATCGACGATCTCGCAATTCCAGCGCGTGGCGACGATCGCGATCCGGGTATTCATCAGCTCGCCCGGCGCCGGCGGCGATGGTGCCGCATAACCGGATTTTTGGTCCGCACTCATGGATTCAGTTCCTGTCTCGGATTGTTGGCTCGCCCATCAGTCGCAATGCTCGTAGCCCACGACTTCCAGTCCGAATCCGACGATCGATTGCATGCGCTTGGGCGCCGACAGTACGCGCATGCGTCGTACGCCCAGGTCGACGAGGATCTGCGCACCGATGCCGTAGGTGCGCAGGGTATGCCGCGACTCGGGGTCCTGAACGGCCGGATCCTGGCCGGTCGACTGCGGATTCAGCCCCAACACACCTTGAACCAGGTCTCGCGGCGTCTCGGTCTTGCGCAGAATCACGACGATTCCGTTGTCGGCCTGTGCCACACGTTGCAGCGCGCGACGCAAGGGCCAGCCGGCGCCAGCCTGTTCGACACCGAGCAGATCCGCCAGGGTGTTGCGCACGTGCACGCGAACCAGAGTCGGCGTTTCCGGACTCACGCTGCCGTGAACCATGGCGAGGTGCACGGCATTGTCGATAGCGTCCTGATAGGTCACCAGGCGAAATTCGCCGAACTCGGTCCGCACCTGGGCTTCGGCGACGCGCTCGACCGTATGCTCGTTATGCAGGCGATATCGAATCAAATCGGCAATGGTACAGATCTTGATCTGATGCCGCCGCGCGAATGCGAGCAGGTCATCGCGACGCGCCATCGTCCCGTCTTCATTGAGGATTTCGACGATTACGGAGGCCGGCTCCAGTCCGGCCATGCGCGCCAGATCGCAGCCTGCCTCGGTATGGCCGGCACGCGTCAGTACGCCGCCCGCCTGCGCCGTCAGCGGAAAGATGTGGCCAGGCTGGACCAGGTCTTCGGGCCGCGCGTCGCGGGCCACTGCGGCCTGCACGGTGCGCGCGCGATCGAAGGCGGAAATTCCAGTGGTCACACCTTCGGCGGCCTCGATCGACACGGTGAACGCGGTTTTGTGCTTGTCGTCGCCGACTGCAACCATCGGCGGCAAGCGCAACTGGCGACAACGATCGGCGGTGAGCGTCAGACAGATCAGGCCGCGGCCATAGCGGGCCATGAAATTGATGTCCTCGGCGCGGACGCGCTCGGCCGCCATGACCAGATCGCCTTCGTTCTCCCGATCCTCGTCATCCATCACCACGACCATCTTGCCGGCCGCGATGTCGGCGACCACATCCTCGATCGGATCCAGAGCACCGTGTTCGGCTCCGCTGAGACTTTCCGGGGGTACCGCTTTGTTCATGTCAGTTCCTTGCCGCCGTCAGGCGTTCGAGGTAGCGCGCGATCAGGTCGACTTCGAGATTGACGCTGCCGCCGACCTCCAGCGAACCCAGCGAGGTTTGCTCCCGTGTATGGGGGATGATGTTAACGCCAAAGCTGCACTCGCCGACTTCATTGACGGTCAGGCTGATGCCGTCGATGGTGATCGACCCCTTTGGCGCAACGTAGCGCGAAAGCGCCGCCGGAAGCTCGAATTCCAGCCGCCAGCTCCGGGCCTCCTCGCGTGCGTCCAGCAGCCGGCTGAGGCCATCGACATGACCACTGACGAAATGTCCGCCGATTTGCCTGGATGGTGTCAGCGAGCGTTCAAGATTCAACTTGCGGCCCGGCACCCAGCCTGCAGCGGTGGTCAGCTGCAGAGTTTCGACCGAGACATCAGCGTCGAAGCTTGCGCCTTCGAACGCGATCGCGGTCAGGCACACACCGGACACGGCAATGCTGTCTCCGATCGCGGAGTCGCGAAGGAATCCGTCCGGGGCCTCGATGCGAAAACGACGGTCTCCGTCGCGATGCTCTGCGGCGACGACGGTCCCGGTCGCTTCGACAATTCCTGTAAACATGGGTACGACTCACTCCAGACGAGGTTCGGCGATGATGCGCAGGTCGCTTCCGATCTGCCGCACATCGGTGAATGTGAGCTGCACACGCTCGGACAACTGTCGCAAGCCCGGCAGCTGCGCCATTGGACGGGCATCCGAGCCCAACATCAACGGCGCCAGATACAGCACCAGTTCGTCGACCAGGTCTGAGCGCAGCCACGCGCCGGCCAGAATCGGCCCGCATTCCACCAGCACCGAATTGACGCCGGCGGTGCCGAGCACGCGCAAGGCATCACCCAGCTCGACCTGCCCGCCGGGGCCGGCGCGTACCAGATGCACCTCGACGCCCTGCGCGCGCAGGCGATCGACCATCGCGCCGCGCGGCCGAACCGTCAGCGCGAAACGTCGCGCATCCGGGTGCCAGACCTGCGCAGTCGCCGGGCTGCGCAACTGCGTGTCCAGCACGATGCGGTCGGGCTGACGCAATGCTGCTCCGGGCTCGAGTCCCTTGCGCACGGTCAGCGCCGGATTGTCGGCGAGCACAGTGGCACTGCTGGTCAGCACCGCTCCGGCACTGGCACGCAGGCGGTGGACATCGGTGCGCGCGGCTTCACCCGTGATCCACTGCGATTCACCGCTGGCCATGGCTGTCCGCCCATCCAGGCTCGACGCCAGCTTCAGGCTCAACCATGGCCGCCCACGGCGCACACGCGACAGGAATCCGCGATTGAGCGACTCGGCCTCGGTCTCCATCAAACCGCAGTCGACCTCGATGCCGGCGCCACGCAGGCGGTTCATCCCCTGGCCGGCCACCGCTGGATACGGATCTTCCATGGCGACCCAGACCTTGGCGACACCGGCCGCGACCAAGGCCTCGCAGCACGGCGGCGTGCGTCCGTGATGCGCGCAAGGCTCCAGGCTGACGAAAACCTCGGCGCCCCGCGCGCGATCGCCGGCTTGCCGCAATGCGATCACTTCGGCGTGGGCTTCACCGGCGCGCTCGTGCCAGCCGCGACCGACGATTTCGCCGTCACGGACGACGACGCAGCCCACACGTGGATTCGGATGGGTGGAGGTGCTTCCGCGTTCGGCCAGACGCAGCGCCTGCGCCATGTACGCGGCGGCCTCAACCGGGCTTGCGGCGGCCACTCAGGGGCTTGTCTGATTGAATCAGCGACAGTTGCGCGCGCCGTTGCTCGGCCGTCGGTGCCGACAGCAGGCGCTCGACCTCTTCGCGAAACGCATTGGCATCCTCGAACTGGCGGTAGATCGAAGCAAAGCGCACATACGCCACATGATCGATGTCACTGAGCTGCTGCATCACCAGCTCGCCGAGCTGACGCGAGGGCACCTCGCGCTCGCCACTGGCGCGCAGTTCGCGCATGACGTGGTCGACCACCTGATCGATCTGCTCCTGATGCACCGGACGCTTGTAGCAGGCCGACTCGATGCCGCGATGCAGCTTGTCCTCGGAAAACGGCTCTGGCGTACCGTCACGCTTGAGCACCTGCGGCATCGACAGCTGCGCCTTCTCGAAGGTTGTGAAACGCTGGCTACAATTGCCGCACTCGCGGCGACGCCGCACCACCAGCCCCTCCTCCGTCAGGCGCGAATCGACGACCCGTGTGTCCTCGAACTTGCAGAAGGGGCATTGCATCGTTAAGGCCGGGACCCGGGGCAAAGACAGGCTTCGCCCCTGCGCCGAGATGTCCGGATCGGCTTGTGGCTGTTGTAGCAGGGGCACATCGCCAAGTGTTTCTCACGGGTCCCGGGTCCCGGGTCCCGGGTCCCGAAGCCTGCAACACCTTCCCCAACGCCAATCGCCATCTCAAGCCGCCCGTCGCGCAGCTTGATACACGGGATGCGCCGCGCACAGGGCTTCGACCTGAGCGCGCACCTGCGCGATCACCGCGTCCACGTCGCCGCTGCTGCTCATCGCGTCGACGATGTCACCGATCCAGCCCGCGACCGCGGCCATGTCGCCGGCGGAAAATCCGCGCGTGGTTCCGGCCGGGCTGCCGATACGCAAACCCGAGGTCACGAACGGCGAACGCGGGTCGTTCGGCACGGCGTTCTTGTTCACGGTGATGTGGGCACGGCCCAGGGCGGCTTCTGCATCCTTGCCGGTCACGTCCTTGGCGACCAGGTCGAGCAGGAACAGATGGTTATCGGTACCACCTGAGACCACCTTGTAACCGCGATCCACGAACACCTGCGCCATCGCGCGGGCGTTGACCACCACCTGCTGCTGATAGGTCTTGAAGTCCTCCGCCAACGCCTCCTTGAAGGCCACCGCCTTGGCGGCGATGACGTGCATCAGGGGGCCGCCCTGGATGCCCGGAAACACCGCGGAATTGAGCTTCTTGTGCAGCGCTTCGTCCTGACCCTTGGACAGGATGATGCCGCCGCGCGGTCCGCGCAGGGTCTTGTGCGTGGTGCTGGTGACCACATGCGCATGATCCATCGGGCTCGGGTAGACGCCGGCCGCCACCAGACCGGCCACATGCGCCATGTCCACCCAGAACCAGGCGCCGATCTTGTCGGCGATCTCGCGCATGCGCGCCCAGTCCTTGAATCGCGAGTACGCAGAAAAGCCGCCGATGATCATCTTCGGCTTGTGCTCCAGCGCCAGGCGCTCCATTTCGTCGTAGTTGATCAGCCCGGTTTCCGGATCCAGACCGTAGGCGACCACCTGATAATCCTTGCCCGAGAAATTCGCCGGATGACCATGCGTGAGATGACCGCCATGCGCGAGATTCATGCCCATGATGATGTCACCGGGGCGCACCAGCGCCGAAAACACCGCGGCGTTGGCCTGCGCGCCGGAATGCGGCTGAACATTGGCGTAGTCGGCGCCGAACAGGGTCTTGACCCGCTCGATTGCCAGCGTCTCGGCAATATCGACGAACTCGCAACCACCGTAGTAGCGCTTGCCGGGATAGCCCTCGGCGTACTTGTTGGTCAGCTCGGAACCCTGAGCTTCCATGACCGCCGGACTGGTATAGTTCTCGGACGCGATCAGCTCGATATGCGCTTCCTGACGCTCGCGCTCGGATTCAATCGCCTTCCACAGCTCGGCGTCGGACTCGGCGATGGATTGAGCTTGGGTCCACATCATGTTCTAAGACTCTGAGTCGGGGTACGGGAAAGGCTCAAGGCGCCACGGACAGCATCAGATCCAGCGCAGCCCGCGCCGGTTCCGCGACCGCTTCCGGCACCCGGATCCGATTGACGGTATTGCCGGCCACGAGATTGTCCAGCGTCCAGGCCAGATGCTGCGGGTCGACACGGAACATCGTCGAGCACATGCACACCATGGGCGACATGAACTGCACGGTGACGTTCTTGGGTTTCATCTCCTCGGCGAGGCGATTGACCAGATTCAGTTCGGTGCCGACCAGCCAGTGCTTGCCCGGCTCGGAGGCATGCACCGTCTTGAGGATGGTTTCGGTTGAACCCACGAAGTCGGACTTCTCGCAGACCTCGAGATTGTTTTCGGGATGGCTGATGACCAGACCATCCGGGTGCTGCTTACGGAAGTTGTCGATGTGCGCCGGCTGGAACATTTGATGAACCGAGCAATGCCCCTTCCACAGGATCATCTTCGCCTTGCGAATCTGGTCGACAGTAAGCCCGCCCTGCGGCCGGGTGAAGTCCCACACCACCATCTCGTCGAGCGGCACCCCCATCTTGTAGGCGGTGTTGCGGCCCAGATGCTGGTCGGGGAAGAACAACACCTTCTCGCGGCGCGCGAACGACCATTCCAGCACGCCGCGCGCGTTCGATGAGGTGCAGACGATGCCGCCGTGCGAACCGCAGAACGCCTTGAGATCGGCCGCAGAATTGATGTACGTGACCGGCGTGACGATCTCGTCCGGATCAAGAATCTCCGACAGTTCCGCCCAGCACTTGCGCACCTTGGCAAGATTCGCCATGTCTGCCATCGAGCAACCGGCGGCGAGGTCCGGCAGCACCACCGTGCGCTTGCCGAAGCTCACGATGTCCGCGACCTCGGCCATGAAGTGCACGCCGCAGAACACGATGAATTCGGCGTCGGTCTCGGCGGCAAGGCGCGACAGCTTGAGCGAGTCGCCCGTCAGTTGCGCGTGCTTGTAGACCTCGTTGCGCTGGTAGTGGTGCCCAAGGATGACCAGACGATCGCCCAGCAGACGCTTGGCGGCGTCGATGCGGGCATCGCATTCGCCATCATCCAGCAGTGAGAATTGATCGATTTTGAGTGCAGCAGCCATTCCCTCACCTCCTGAGAAGGTCCGGCCCGGCCGATCCCGCATCTGCGGGCCGCGACCGGAACCCCATACCCATCGCGTGTCGGCGCGCGATCGAGCCCGTCATTTTACGGCAAAGCGACCGAGCGGTGCCCTCAAGGGCTGGCATCACCCTCGCCGTCTTCCGGAAGATCCTCGCTGGGTTGCTCTTCGCTGCCGGAACACAGGCCGGGCTCACCGATGGTCAGCGTGGCGGTATCGGTGATTTCGATATCGTCCTCGGTGCCCTCATCCTCGCCTTCGTCGACGAACGTCGCCGTGACCTCGATGGATTCACCGATCTCGCCGACCGCCCCGAAGGTGCCGCGAATCGCGAAGCTGTTGTCCACCGTAGCGATTTCGGAATCCTCCGTCGTCCAGTCCACATGCCGGGTGATGTCCTGAACGTAGGCGCCACCATCGAACGAACCGGTGGCAGTGAACTGATACGCGCAATTCTGCGGAAGCACCAGTTCCTGCGGCGAAATGCTGAAACTGTCCAGAGCCGCATCGACAACGCTGAGCGGCAGGCTGTTCGACGGCAGGCGGTCATCTTCCTCGGTCTCGGCATCGTTGACGCCGAAGTACGAGGTAATTTCGACCGGCCCACCTTGCGAGAAGCCATAGACATAGTTGGCGCCGCCGACGACACCCATGATCGCGATTCCGTTGTCGCTGGAGCCGTAGCTAACCTGGCCGGTCAGATCCTGGCGCGCGGCACCGCTGGCGAAGTTTCCGTAAGTCGAAAAACGCTCGCTGGTTTCGATGACCAGGTCGCCGGTGGCCGGCACCGCATCGGTTCCGGTGAACTCGCGTTCCAGCGTGAGGCTGTCGACCGGCTCGATGGTGACATTGGTAGTGTATTCGCGGCCACACACCGGAAAGCTGGCCTTGGCCAGCAGCGGGCCGCCTTCTGCAATACCGATAACGCGCCCCGCAATATCGCCGCTGACGCCAATCACAGCGATCTCCTCATCCGGCTCGACGAACGACCAGAACGCACTTGTGCGCATGTTGACCGGATTATCCAGAAATACCGTTTCCAGATTGATCAGGTACCCCGTGTCTACGCCCACAGTCGGATTCGGATTGGTGAAGGTGATCTCGCCGAGTGGGTCGACCGTAACAACCAGACTCGCGGTAAGGCCCGCGAAGTCAGCAGTGATCGTGGCCGTACCGGGAGCACCCGGAAGAACCGCACCCTTCAGGTAGACCTGCCCCTCGACCCCTTCGGCCGGCACCGTGCCGTCGCTGACGTCTGCGACGGACGGATTGTCACTACTGTACGTGGCGCGACTCGTGAAGTTGCCCCGGCTTCCGTCAGAAAACGTACCGACCACGGCGAGGCTCTGCGGGATACATTCGTTGACGTGAAAAGTCTCGTCGGACGCATCGACAGTGCCATCACCGGGCAGGACTTCGATGCTCTCGATCGCATTGCCATCACCAACGCCACTGCAGGCACCCAGCGCAAGGCTGAGCGCCACCGCGACGAAGGGCGCGGCCCAGGGGCTCGCTCCGCGAAATGCGGGCACTGGACCCATCGTTACGAATCTCACGCCGTCTTGCTCCCTAGCATTGTCTTGATCGAAAGCTCGCGCAATTGCCGCGTGTCGACCGTACCCGGCGCATTCGTCAGCGGACAATGCGCGGTCTGTGTTTTCGGAAATGCGATCACATCCCGAATCGAACCCGCGCCGGCCATCAACATCACCAGACGATCGATGCCGAAGGCCAAGCCGCCATGTGGCGGCGCGCCGAATTTGAGTGCGTCCAGCAGAAAACCGAACTTCTCACGTGCTTCTTCGTCCGAGATTCCCAGAATCTTGAACACAGCGGCCTGCATCTCGGGCCGATGAATACGCACCGAACCGCCGCCGATCTCCACGCCGTTGAGCACCATGTCGTAGCCCTGTGACAGCGTACCGGCCGGATCGTTCGCGAGGGCTTCGGCATCGGCCGTTTGTGGCGCGGTGAACGGATGGTTCGTGGCCTGCCAGCGCGCTTCCTTGTCATCCCATTCGAACATCGGCCAATCGACGACCCAAAGGGCACGCCAGCCGCCGGCGGCGAGACCCAGATCATTGCCGAGCTTGAGCCGCAGCGCGCCCAGGGCATCGGAGACGATCTTGAAGCTGGCAGCGCCGAAGAACAGGATGTCGCCGCTGCTGGCGCCGGTTCGCTCCAGAATACCGTCCAGTGCCGCGTCCGACAGGTTCTTGACGATCGGCGACTGCAGGCCCTCACGGCCCTTGGCGCGATCGTTGACCTTGATCCAGGCCAGTCCGCGCGCGCCGTAATTGCCGACGAAGGCGGTGTAGCCGTCGATCTGGCTGCGCGACAGCTTTTCGGCCCCGCCGGGCACGCACAGCGCCGTCACCCGGCAGCCGGGATCATTCGCCGGACCGGCAAAGACCTTGAACTCCTCGTTGGCGACGAGATCCTGGATGTCGATCAGTTCCAGCGGATTGCGCAGGTCCGGCTTGTCGGAACCGAAGCGTCCCATCGCCTCGGCCCAGGACATGCGCTGGAACGAGTCTCCGAGGTCGACACCCAGAGTTTCGGCGAACAGGCCGCGAATCAGCGCTTCCATGAGATCCATGATCTCGCCCTGCGACAGGAAGCTGGTTTCCACGTCGAGCTGGGTGAATTCCGGCTGCCGGTCGGCGCGCAGATCCTCATCGCGGAAACAGCGCGCGATCTGGTAGTAGCGGTCGAGGCCACTCATCATCAGCAACTGCTTGAACAGCTGCGGTGACTGCGGCAAGGCGAAGAAGCTGCCGGGATGGGTGCGCGACGGCACCAGGTAATCACGCGCCCCTTCGGGCGTGGCGCGCGTCAGAATCGGCGTTTCCACATCGACGAAACCGTTGTCGTCCATGTAGCGCCGGATGTACTGCGTCACCCGATGGCGCAGCCGAAGATTGCCCAGCATTTCCGGGCGCCGCAGGTCCATGTAGCGGAACTTGAGGCGCGTTTCCTCGCCGACCGTGTCGTCGTCCAGATGAAACGGCGGGGTCTCGGCGCGGTTGAGCAATTCCACTGAATCCGCGTACAGCTCCACGCGGCCGGTCGGCAGATTGGCATTGATGGTGCCTTCCGGACGCGGCCGTACGGTGCCGCGCACCGCCATCACGAACTCGGACCGCAGGCGCTCCGCCTGGACGAAGGTCTCCGCGCAATCGGGATCGAAAACCACCTGCAACAAACCTTCGCGGTCGCGCAGATCAATGAAGATGACGCCGCCATGATCCCGGCGGCGATGCACCCAGCCGCAAACTTCGACACGGGCGTCAACCAATGTCTCGGTGACCTGACCACAATAATGGGAACGCTTCATGAAGGCTTAACAGGGCCGAAATAACGAGGGGCGCGGGATTGTAGCGGTCGGGCCGCGCCGCGTCGACGCGGGAGGCGACACCGATCAGCCCTACGTGGAGGACCGGTCGGTGGAATCCACTGCCGGGGCATCCGCCGGAGGTGACAGTTCTTCAACCAGGCGCTTGAGCGATGGTGAATCGGGCGTGACCACGCCCAGGGAAATGATCAGGCGCATGGCATCCTCCACGCTCATATCGAGCCAGATCACGTCCTTCTTCGGCAAGAAGATGATCCAGCCGGACGTCGGGTTGGGCGTGGTCGGCACGAAGGCCGTAATGACCTCCTCCGCCGTCTTGTTCTGCACCTCACCAATCGGATTGCCGGTCACGAAGCCAATCGACCAGATGCCCTTGCGCGGATATTCGAACAGGATCGGCTGTCGGAACGACACCGAGGTGTCCGCGAACACGGTCTCCGCCAGCTTCTTGATGCCGCCGTAGACCGAGCGCACGATCGGAATCCGGTCGAGCATCGACTCCGCCCAGGACAGCGCCTGCCGGCCGAGAAAATTGGCGGCGAACGCACCGGTCGCGATCAGCAGCACGATGCTCAGCAATACGCCGAGCCCCGGAATGTCCGGGCGCCAGAATGGCGGGATCAGCAGCAGACTCGCATCGAGCAGATTGACGATGAAGCGCACCACGACCAGGGTGGCGGCGATCGGCAGCCACACGATCAGCCCGGCGACGAACCAGCGACGCAACACACGCCCGAAGGCGGTGGATTCCTTTTTCGGCTTAGCGGTCTTGTTTTCGCTCATGCGGCCGCGCTGCTGGGTCCGCTCTTGGCGCCGCCCCCTGCATCGCCGCTGGAACCCGATTTCGACTGGCTGCCGCCTTCGCTCGAAGACTTGCCTGGCTCGCCCCCCGAGGATTTGGATTCAGACTTGGAATCCGCCTTGTCCGCGCTCTTGGCGCCGCCGTCGCCGCTGTCGCCAGCGAGATTTCGTTTGCCGCCGGACTTGAAGTCGGTTTCGTACCAGCCGCCCCCCTTGAGGCGAAAGCCGGCGGCGGACACCAGACGTTCCAGCTCCGCACGGCCGCAGCTGCTGCACGGCTCGGACGGACCTTCACTGATCTTGTGCATGATTTCGAGCTGCGCACCGCAGCTCTTGCAGACGTACTCGTAAATCGGCATTTCCACCTCGAAGGAAACTAGTTGAAGCCGCCTGGTATCCAAGCTCCTGAGCTTGGCATAGTTGGGACGACATGAGCGAAATTCAAGAGACCTCGGCAACGAAGCCGGCGAGCCGCATGCGCGCGCTCCGTGCCGATATTACGCGGATGGATTGCGATGCGATCGTCAACGCCGCCAACCACTCGCTACTCGGCGGTGGCGGCGTGGACGGTGCAATCCACCGCGCGGCCGGTCCGGAACTCTTGCAGGAATGCCGAACCCTGGGCGGCTGCGAAACCGGCGCCGCCAAAACGACCGCCGGCTACCGTTTGCCTGCGCGCTTTGTGATTCACACCGTAGGACCAGTCTGGTCCGGCGGCCATCGGGGTGAACCGGAACAGCTGGCAGCCTGCTATCGCAACAGCCTGGACGCTGCGATCGAGCACGACTGCAGCAGCATCGCCTTCCCGGCCATCAGCTGCGGCGTCTACGGCTATCCGCGCGAAGCCGCGGTCACGATTGCGGTGGAAACGGTTCGAGCGATTCTGGAAACCCAGTCAAAGATTCGGCTGGTCAGCTTCGTCTGCTTTGACGAATCGATGCTCGGGCTTTATCGGACCCAGCTTGGCGCATCGCGCCTGAAGGCTCACGGCGTCGAACCAGTCAGCACTCGCGGCCGCGAGGCCATGCCGAAGCCGTGGCCGTGATGCAGCAGATAGTGCAGCCATTTGTTGAGCATGACGTTGCGCTTCCACTGCGCGTTGAGATAACGCAGGGCCTCGGGATCGCTTTCGTCGAGCGCGAGCCACGGCGGACGCGTGGCGCAATACAGGGTTTCGGCCAATTGGGCGTCGCGGTAGAGCTTGACCCAGACGTCCGGCTCGAAGCGCCCCTCGATCTGGTAGCTGAGCCGGAACGAAGCCGTGAACTTGCCGCGCTCCAGCACGATCAGATGCAGCGGCAGATCGTTCTCGGCGCGGGATATCGCCGACACGAACGGAAGGTCCAGTTCAGGAACCAGTCGCTCGATCAGGCGATAGTTACGCTCGAACAGATCGATGAGCGTACCGATCCGTCCACCGCGTACCAGCAGGTCTGGGTTCATCTGTGCCATGCGGGGACTATAAGGTAGGCTCCCCGCTTGACACCATAAGGGCCAAAACCAGTACGATGACCGTCCGCGAAATCGCCACCCGCCCCTACGACGACCAGAAACCCGGCACCGCCGGCCTGCGCAAAAGCGTCGCCGTATTCCAGCAGCCGCACTACCTCGAAAACTTCCTGCAGTCGATTTTCGACAACATGCCGCAGTGGAGTGCCGGCACCGTGGTGATCGGCGGAGACGGGCGCTACTTCAACCGCGAAGCGATACAGACTGCCATCGCCATGGCGGCGGCCAACGGGGTCGCTCATGTCATCGTCGGCCAGCGCGGCCACCTGTCCACTCCTGCGGCCTCGCACCTGATCGCCAAGCGCAAGGCCGACGGTGGCCTGTTGCTGACGGCCTCGCACAATCCCGCTGGACCCGATGGCGACTTCGGTCTCAAGTTCAGCATGGCCGGCGGCGGACAAGCGCCCGAGGCCCTCACCGACAAGGTTTACGCCTACAGCTGCGAAATCGCCCACTACCGGATCCTCGAAGCCGGGCCGGTCGATCTCGACCAGCTCGGTCAACAAAGCTTCGGTGGACTGCGTGTCGAAGTGGTCGACCCCGTCGACGACTACGCCGAGCTGATGCAGAGCCTGTTCGACTTCGATCGGATTCGCGCCTGGCTCGCCGATGGACATTCTGTGTGCTTCGACGGCATGCATGCGATCACCGGCCCCTACGCGCAGCGGATACTGGTTGACATGCTCGGCGCCAGGGCCGACAGCGTGATCAACGGCACCCCCCTTGAGGACTTCGGCGGCGGCCATCCCGACCCCAACCTGATCTACGCCAGGCCTCTGGTGGATTTGATGATGTCCGCCGATGCGCCGGATCTCGCCGCCGCCAGCGACGGTGACGGCGACCGCAACATGATACTCGGACGCGGCCTGTTCATCTCACCGGGCGACTCGCTCGCCATGCTGGCTGCGCATCTCGACAAACTGCCGGGCTACCGCCAGGGGCTTGCCGGGGTGGCACGTTCGATGCCGACCTGCCGCGCGGTCGACCTGGTCGCTGCTGCCAAGGGCATCGAGGCGCACGAAACGCCGACCGGCTGGAAATTCTTCTGCAATCTGCTGGACGCCGGTCGCGTCACGATCTGCGGTGAGGAGAGCTTCGGCACCTCGTCGATGCACGTCCGCGAAAAAGATGGCGTCTGGGCGGCCCTGGCCTGGCTCAATGTGCTGGCCGAAACCGGGCAGTCCGTCGCAGAAATCGCCAAGGCGCACTGGGCGAGCTACGGTCGTCACTACTTCGCCCGCCACGATTACGAAGGACTCGACAGCGACGTCGCCAAGCGCCTGATCGCCGCCGTGCAGTCTGCACTGCCGGAGCTGGTCGGCCAGAGCTTTGGCGGCTGGACAGTCAGCCTGGCGGACTCATTCGCCTATACCGATCCGATCGATGGCAGCAGCGCCAGCAACCAGGGCTTGCGCATTGTCTTCGGCAACGCCGCGCGCATCATCCTGCGCCTGTCCGGCACCGGCACTTCGGGCGCCACGCTACGGCTGTATCTGGAACGCTATGAGAAAGACACCGACAAGCTGGCCTGGGACGTCGGCGAGGCGCTCGCTCCCTTGGCCGCGATTGCCGAACAGATCGGCTCGATTCGCAGCCGTAGCGGACGCGACGCGCCAGACGTCGTGACCTGATCCGCCGCCGCTTCGCGCTTGGCTAAGGCCCCTTACGGAAGCTCGAAGCGCGACGTTGCCGGCGCGGTGGTGTCGGCGGCCTGCAGCGCAAAGGCCTGCCCGTAACGCAGCACGCCGCGACCGCGTTCGGCCAGCGCGTTGTAGAGCAATAGATAGCCGGACGGCATCGGTTCGTGAAATACCTGGCTTTGCAGCGCGAGCGTGCGTTGAATCGCATCGCGCAGGTCGATGGCCGCCTTGCCGCCATCCAGCACCAGTTCGATACGACGAATTTCCTCATCAATCTTTACTCGCGCGATCCAGATCTCGCCGCGCACGCCGGCCACGGTCTCCACGGCGTCCGTCTTGTCCAGGGATACCAGGACATCGAACAGCGGCGCGAATGACAAGGCCGCCAATCCCTGTGCTCCGAAGGACTGAACCGCCAGGGCCATGTCGACCGCCATCGGCCACGGCGAGGTCAGCACCTGATACATCCGGCTGCCGCGGATCAGCACATAGCCGTAGCGACTGACGAGCTGATCCTGGCCGCTCCAGCGCATCAGCTCGCCGCGCACCTCGACAGTGGCGGTCTGCACGCCGTACGACGTACCGGTGTTGATGTCCAGACTGTAGCGGCCATCCGCCCACGCCAAGCCGGGCAGCAGCAGCGACAGGACCAGCAGGCAGCGTGTGTGACAAGCCAAGCTCATGCTCGGGGTCCCCGGGCGATCGAAGCGGGCATGCTACTGCAGCCGGCTGAATCCCAGCGTTGCCGCCCAGACGAAGGCTCTACGGCGCCAGAGCAGCGGCGCTGTCGCGAGGCTCCGTCGCCGACTCGGATTCGACGAGATGTCGGCTGCCCGATGCGACGGCGTAGGCCGCCCCCAGGAATTCGGCGTCGCTGGGTTCCAGAACGGTATCGACGTACCACCACTCGCCCTGCACCCGCTCCTGCGTGATGTCGAGCAGCAGATAGCCTTTCTGGGCCAGATCGACGTATTTCATGTGCGGGTTCAGAAGCTTGAGCAGAGGCACCAGTCTCTGGGCCGCCTCCAGTCCTGGTGAGGTCACCGAGGTACAGACGAATTCGGTGCCCAGAGACCCGTTTCCGTTCAGAGGGTTGTAGACCAGCGGGTTCGCCGGGTCGGGCGTCAGGTCCATGCCCCAGGACGTGTGGATGTCTCCGGTCAGCACCACTACATTGTCGAGCGCCAGCGCCTCGATCATGTCGAACACGCGTGCGCGTTCGGCGCGATAGCCATCCCATTGATCGGTGTTGATGATCAGACCGCCGGTGCCGACGATCGGCAAGGATCTCAGCAGCGCTTCAAGCACTGGAATCGGCAGGCCGGTCAGTACCGACAGCTCCGGGAGGCTGGGAATACGCAACTGTCCGAACATCACCTGCTGGCCGAGAATCTTCCAGGCAACGCCGCTGTCCGCGAGCGCTGAATTAAGGAAGCCGCGCTGCTCGGAGCCGAGCAGTTCGCGTGCCTGGTCGTTGATACTCGATGCTTCGAGCAGACCCGCCTGCTCGTCGCGCGCAATCAAACGCGTGTCGAGCATCACGAAATCGGCCAGGTCGCCATAGCGGAAACTGCGATAAATGCGTTCGGGCCGGCCGGCTTCCACCTCGCGGATCGGCAGCCATTCGTAGTACGCCTGGATACCCCAGGCCTTGCGCTGGGCCCACACGCCCTCGTCGCCCTCGGTGTGATTGCTCGCCCCGTCCCGCCAGGAATTGTCGGCCGTTTCGTGGTCGTCCCAGACGGTGATGAATGGATGCTGGCGGTGCACTTCCTGAAGGTCCGTATCCAGCCTGTAGTAGCCATGACGGGTCCGGTAATCCTCCAACGTGAGGATTTCTGCGGCCGGCTGATATTCGCGAACCTCGCCGTACTGACCGGTGCCGTATTCGTAGATGTAGTCGCCCAGATGCAGCACCACGTCGATGTCGCTGCGATCCGCGAGACGTCGGTAGGCATTGAAATAGCCGTGCGCATAGCTGGCGCAGGACACTACGCCCACGCGCAGCCGGTCCAGGCTGCCACTCGGCGCGGTCCGGGTGCGTCCCACCGGAGAATCCCAGCCTTCGGCCGAAAAGCGGTAGTAGTAGCTGGTGCCGGCGTCGAGACCGGCCGCGTCAATCTTGATCGTGTAATCCCGATCCGGATGGGCCTGCGCCTCGCCTTCGAGCACCCGCTCCTCCAGTTCCGCGTCTTCAGCCACCACATAACGCACCGCAACCGTCCCGCTGGCGGCGCTGCTGATGCGCGTCCACAGAATGACGCGATCGCTCAGGGGATCGCCGCTGGCGACGCCGTGCTTGAAGGGGTTTTCGCCCTGTTCTCCACTGCGGCCACCGGCTTGTGGGCTGTTGCCGCAGGCGCTGAGTGTGCCGCCGCCCACCACGGCGGACGCCAGGCCCATGCGCTTCAGAAAATGACGGCGTGACAGCGCCGCACGCTTGTTACGTGACCGACCGGCCATGAAAGCCCCCGAAAGTGTTGTTATCGGGTCAGCGTATGACGGTTTGTTGACGCCGCCGTGACACGAGCGGAGCGCCGAATCAGAACGATTGCTTGCGAATGCCTTTTTCCTGCATTGCCAGCGTCGCGATTTCCTCGATCGACATCGTGGTGCTGTTGACGTAGGGAATGCCGAGCCTGCGGTACATCGCCTCGGCCTGACGCAGTTCGAAGCTGCACTGGCGCAGCGAGGCATACTCACTGCCGGGGCGTCGTTCGCTGCGAATCTGATGCAGGCGATCCGGGTCGACGATCAGTCCAAACAGCTTTTCGCTCAGCGGCACGATCGTGCGCGGCAGTTTCTGATCCTCCAGGTCTTCCTCGATCAAAGGAAAATTGGCGGCAAAAATGCCATGCTGCATCGCCAGATACAGCGTCGTCGGCGTCTTGCCGCAGCGCGAGGGCGCGATCAGGATGATGTCGGCGCTGGCAAGGCCGCGAGAAGACTGCCCGTCATCGTGTTCGAGCGCAAAATTCATGGCGTCGATACGCGCGTAATAGCGCTTGGTATCAGCCACGCCATGCGCACGACCCGCCGTATTGGTCGCGTGCAGATTGAGCTCGAGTTCGAGCACCGGGATGAAGGTATCGAACAAATCCAGGAACAGACTGTTCGCACCGCGTAAAATGGCGCGGATATCGTCGCTGACCGTGGTGCTGACCAGAATTGGTCGCGATCCAGACGTCTCGGCGAGGTGGTTGATATAGTCGACCGTGCTGCGCGCCTTTTCGACCGTATTGATGAACGGCAGCGTGCTCTTGCGAAAATCGATGCCGTCGAACTGCGTCAGCAGGCTGTTTCCAAGGGTTTCAGCCGTGATCCCGGTTCGATCGGACACGAAAAATACGTTGACGTTTATCGACATGCGCCCAGTGTTCGTTCAGAGAAGTTGTTTTATATATGTCTTTGGGATACGTCTTTGGCCATTTTTGGCCGTTTTCAGCTTGCGGGGTCTTGAGTGAAAAAAGCAAACGTACTGTGGTTCCAGGAACTTGGCATGTCCGACGTGGAAATCGTCGGCGGCAAGAATGCCTCACTCGGCGAAATGATCCAGCACCTGGCCAAGGCCGGAGTGCAGGTGCCGGGCGGTTTTGCGACCACAGCCGGTGCCTATCGTGAATTTCTGTCCCACGAGGGTCTCGCCGACCGTATTAACGGGATGCTTGCCGAACTGGATGTCGATGACGTTCAGGCGCTCGCGAAAACCGGCAAGACCATCCGCGAACTCTTGATCGGGGCGCCGTTTCCGGCCGAACTGGAAGCCGACATCCGCACCGCCTACAAGACGCTGATCGAAGAAGCCGGCGGTCCGATCACTGTGGCGGTGCGTTCCTCGGCCACCGCCGAGGATCTTCCCGACGCTTCGTTCGCCGGCCAGCAGGAAACCTTCCTCAACATCAACGGCGTGGACAACGTGTTGCTGGCGATGAAGGAAGTCTTCGCCTCGCTGTTCAACGACCGCGCCATCGCCTATCGCGATCATCAGGGCTTCGAGCACTCGCAGGTGGCGCTGTCCGCCGGCATCCAGCGCATGGTGCGCTCGGACGAAGGCGCATCCGGCGTGCTGTTCACGATGGACACTGAATCCGGTTTCCGTGACGCGGTCTTTGTGACAGCGAGCTACGGCCTGGGTGAGGCCGTGGTCCAGGGCGCGGTGAATCCGGACGAGTTCTACGTCTACAAGCCGGCGCTGGAGGCCGGCCGCCCGGCCGTGCTGCGCCGCACCGTCGGCGCCAAGGCCAAGAAGATGGTCTACACGGCCGACAAGACGCTCGGCAAGACCGTCGAGTTCGTCGATGTCCCTGTGGCCGATCGCCAGCTGTTCTGCCTCACCGACGAGGAAGTCAGCGAACTCGCCCGCTACGCCGTGATCATCGAGAAGCACTACGGCCGCCCGATGGACATCGAATGGGGCAAGGACGGTCTCGACGGCAAGCTCTACATCCTGCAGGCGCGGCCGGAAACCGTGCAGTCGCGCGCCTCGACCACCGTGCTCAAGCGCTACAAGCTCAAGGACAAGGGCCCGCTGCTGTCCACCGGACGCGCGATCGGCCAGAAAATCGGTGCCGGCAAGGTCCGCATCCTTGATTCGATCGACCAGATGAACCGCGTGCAGAAGGGCGATGTGCTGGTCACCGACATGACCGATCCCGACTGGGAACCGGTGATGAAGCGCGCCTCGGCGATCGTCACCAACCGTGGCGGCCGCACCTGCCACGCCGCGATCATCGCGCGTGAACTCGGCATTCCGGCGGTCGTCGGCTGCGGTGACGCCACCGAGTTGCTCAAGGATGGCGCCGAAGTCACGGTATCCTGCGCCGAAGGCGATACCGGCAACATCTACGAGGGTCTGATCGACTTCGCTGTCGACGAAATCGCGCTCGACAAGATGCCGGAGATTCCGGTCAAGATCATGATGAACGTCGGCAATCCCGAACAGGCGTTCGACTTCGCCAGCCTGCCGCACCGCGGCGTCGGCCTGGCCCGCCTCGAGTTCATCATCAACAAGCAGGTCGCGATTCATCCGCAGGCGCTGCTGGAGCTGGACAAGCAGACCCCGGAAAACCGCGCGCTGATCGACCCGATGATCGCCGCCTACAAGAATCCGCGCGACTACTTCATCAAACGTGTGGCCGAGGGCGTCGCCACGATCGCCGCCGCCTTTGCGCCGGAGCCGGTGATCTTCCGCATGTCGGACTTCAAGTCCAATGAATATGCCAATCTGATCGCCGGATCGCGCTATGAGCCACACGAGGAAAACCCGATGCTGGGCTTCCGCGGTGCCTCACGCTACATCTCCGAGAAATTCCGTCCGTGTTTCGACATGGAATGCGCGGCGATGAAGTACGTACGCGATGAAATGGGGCTGACCAACGTCCAGATCATGATTCCGTTCGTGCGCACCGTGGGCGAAGCCAGGCGCGTCAACGAGATCCTGGCGGAGAACGAGCTCAAACGCGGCGACAACGGACTCAAGCTGATCATGATGTGCGAGCTGCCATCGAACGCCGTACTGGCCGAGCAATTCCTCGAACACTTCGACGGATTCTCGATCGGTTCCAACGACATGACGCAGCTCACGCTGGGTCTGGATCGCGATTCGGGTCTGATCGCCCATCTGTTCGACGAGCGCGACGAGGCCGTCAAACACATGCTGCATCTGGCGATCTCGGCCTGCAAAAAGCAGGGCAAGTACGTCGGCATCTGCGGCCAGGGGCCGTCCGACCATGCTGATCTCGCGAAGTGGCTGCTGGAAGAAGGTATCGAGTCGATGTCGCTGAATCCGGACACCGTGGTCGAAACCTGGTTGTTCCTGGCAGGCCGAACCGCCTGATCGCGGCGCACCGCCGGAAAATTCGGCGCCCGGGACCGCAACGGTCCCGGGCGTCGCTGTTTGTGTGTCGATGTCCGAAGCGCGCCTAGAAAATCTACGGCAGCTTGAGATCCTCGACCTCGATCTGAGCGTCCGCCTTCAGTGTGGCACGCAGGCACATGAAGGCCTCGGCGGCGAAACCGCGCGCACCGCGAATGCCGAACTCGATATGCGGCCGCATGCCGGGCCCGCCATGTGAGGGCAGGCTGGACAGCTTGATGCCCTCGAAACGCGCCAGGATGTCGTGCATCAGATCCAGCAGATCGCTCTCGCCACGTACGCCGTAGACACGCAGCCTGAATTCTTCAGGCGGTTCGGCGTTGTGCAACTGCGGCAGGCGTTCGTCCAGTACCCATTCCAGCATGGGCCAAGCCATTTCCGGGAACCCCGGTACGAAATAGCAGTGGTCGCAGGAAAAGCCAGCGATGGTGTTGATCGGATTCGGAATCAGCTCCGCCCCTTGCGGGAAATCGGCCATGATCAGCCGGTTTCCCGACGCCTCGCCGCCGCTGCGTTGGTGAATCAGGGCGGCCGCTTCGGGGTGCCGTTCGATCGGTACACCGAAAGCCAGCGCCGCTGCCTGGCGGGTCACGTCATCAGGGGTGGCACCAATCCCACCACACGACAGCACGATGTCGCCTTCGTCGATTGCCGCGCGCAATGCGTCCGCGATGCGGGTTTCATCGTCGGCCAGGAAATGCGCGGCGGCCAGGGCAATACCGCGCTCGTTCAGCAGCTCGATGACTCGCGTCAGATGTCGGTCCTGGCGCTTTCCCGAGAGGATTTCGTCACCTATGACGAACAATTGAACCTGATTCACGAATCGATCCTCGGATGCCGGACTCCATTATCGCCCAGCGCGGACCGGGCGGCGCGATCGCGCTGGCATCGCATTTGCTGATTTATTTCGCAGGGCTTGGGGAGCGGTCGTGCTGCGGGGCGAGGATCCGCTCGGACTCAATCGCCTGGTCGATCCGTTTCCGGAACTGCGCCGACCCACACCGACCGCCTGAGACATTTCGACATCGAGGTCTGTCTCACTCGGCCGGGCCGGCTTCGGCATATGACAGCGCCGTGCGCCACGGCCGGGCGGCGTGAAACAGATGCCCCTGAAACCGCTGAATGGCCGATACGGCACAGCAGATGGAAGGCCTCTTCGTCTTCGACACCCTCGGCAACCACGGACAAATTCAGTTCCTTGCCGAGCGAGCAGATCGCCTTGAGCAGGATAAGGCAACCCCGTTTCTGTAATTTCTCGCTGATTCTTCGTTGGTCTCTTGCTCGGTTTACTCCATCGTGAGGTAGACCTTACCGGTCACCCACTCCTCGGAAATCTCCATCGCCACTGCGGTCACCAGGCGCAGGCAGGCGTCCTCGTTGGGGAAGAGCGTCGCCACGCGTGTGCGCCGCCTGATGCCGATTGCGCGCCGCCCGGTTGCGGCGGAGGGCTGCTGCCGTCGCGGTCAGATGCCGGAGCAGCTCGCCGCGACCGCTGTTGAAAGTACGCAGCACCGCGCTTGGCCCACGCCTCCCTCTTTCCGGCGTCCTTGGTCTCCGCCAATGCGACGAGCGCACCGGCCAGTTCCTCGGCGCTGAGGCTGTCCGCCTCGGTGGCAATGTCGGGACGGTCTGGCACGGCCCGGTCCATCCCGAAATTTTTTGAGGGAGGAGCCTCTTGCGAAATTCCCGAACGAGGCTGATTTTCTCACCGGCGATTTCGGTGAAAAAGAGAGGCGCGGGTGTTGCCATTGAAGGCATGATGGGAGTGTCAAAGTCACAGCACACCCGCTCAATGAATGCTGCCCTGCGCGAAGGCCTGACGCAATTCCATCGTCGTTTCCAGCAGGAGCTGGTGCCCCTGGTGGAAGCCGATCTGGGCCAGCATCTAAGGAACCCACTCGCATTGAGCGTCAAGCCGACGGCATGACCCCGATTTCAGCGGTGCTCACCTCGGCCAGCGTCCACGACTCGCAGCTGGCGATCCCGTTGGCGACGATGAGTGCGCAGCGCGTGACCCACCTCTACGACCCGATGGATGCCGCCTGCTGCAGCCCGATCCTGCGCGCGCACAGTCAAGGCATGGGCCATGTGCCGTTGATCGATCACAACCCGCGCCGTGGCGAGAAGATCGAGTTCGCGCCCCATGAAGCCCAGCGCTACAAAGAACGCAGCACCGTCGAGCGCGTCAATGCGCGTCTCAAGGATGACTTCGGCGCCGCACGCGTCAACGTGCGCGGCCCCGCCAAGGTGATGACCCACCTGATGTTCGGCGTGCCCGCTAAACCGAGACATGGACACTTCTTGACCACATCGAT
Organism: Banduia mediterranea; assembly: GCF_031846245.1. Taxonomy (NCBI): domain Bacteria; kingdom Pseudomonadati; phylum Pseudomonadota; class Gammaproteobacteria; order Nevskiales; family Algiphilaceae; genus Banduia; species Banduia mediterranea. Next base: position 41,961 of record NZ_JAVRIC010000028.1, read on the forward strand.
ATCCGGATTTCAGTCAAAGGCTTCCGGTTTGGTCACAACTTGACCAGAACGCGGCTGGCGCAGGCTCTCAACCCAACTTCAGCGGGAATTTCGCAAGTCCCTCGCGTGAAAAAGCCGCTCAGACCACGCAGCCGAAACGGCCTTTCGAGCAAGCACTTCGAACCGCGCTGACCTTCCTCGAAAACCCTTATGAACTCTGGGTTTCCGGTCGCTTCTAGCACAAGCAGGCGCTGCTGAAACCAGCGTTTTCAGAGCGTTTGCAATATGTGCGGAATGAGGGCTTTCGAACCGCAAAAACCACTTTACCTTTCAAGGCGTTAGCGGCTCCTGCGGCGTGCCATGTGAGAATGGCGGAGAGGGTGGGATTATTCGGGCTTCGCCCTCACCCCTTCGGGGCCGCCCTGCGGGCGTTCGATTCGCGGGCGCGAATCGTCGAACCCGGTTTTGTCTATCGAGGATTCGAATCCCCGTTTGCACTGGACCACTGAACCACCGAATTTCCAGCGCCAGAATTGGCGGAGAGGGTGGGATTCGAACCCACGTGGAGCGTTAAGCCCCCAACCGATTTCGAGTCGGTGCCGTTGTGACCGCTTCGGTACCTCTCCGTACACTGTCAACATCGTGATGCACTTCAGCCGAACATCCAAGAATTCCAGGCGACCATTCCAGCCATCCCGTCCCGTATTCCGACCGATCCCTCAGGGGCAGTCTAAGCTGCGCGTCCCGAGGGTCGCGCATTGTAAATGAAGCTACGCATTTCGCCCACCATTGTGATCGGAAAACTGATTGTGCTCGCGATCATCGCCGGAATCGTGCTACCGATCACGACGTGTTCACCGAAGGTTTCGATCTTCGAACAGGTCCGGTCCACCGGAACGCTGCGCGTGGCGACGGTCAACAGCCCCACCACCTACTACACCGGCCCGCTTGGCGATGAAGGCTTCGAGTACGACCTGGCCAAGGGTTTTGCGGAAGCCCTGGACGTCAAACTGGATCTGATTGTGCTGGATACCGTGGCTGACGTACTCGAGGCGGTGCGCACCGGCGGCGCTCAACTTGGCGCGGCCGGTCTCGCGGTCACCGAGAATCGTCGAGACTACCTGCGTTTCACCACGCCCCTGCGAACCATCGTTCCGCAACTCGTGTACCGCATGGGCGAGAACCGCCCCAGGGACATTGACGATCTCGACGAGAGCCGCCAGCTGGTCGTCGTCAAGGACAGCGCGCATGCCGAATGGCTGGAACGACTCAAGCGGGACCATCCGGACCTGGCCTGGGAGGAGACCGATGAGTTCGAATCCGAGGATTTGCTGGTGCAGGTGGTCGAGGGCCGCATCGGCTACACGGTGGCGAACTCCGATCTGGTGACGATCAATCAGCGCTATTACCCGCAGCTGCGGGTGGCATTCGCGTTGGCCGACAAGCAGGATCTCGCCTGGGCGCTGCCGAGCGACGCCGGGCCTTTGTTCGACGCGGCGCAGGCCTATCTGAACCAGCTCGGCGAAACCGAGTTGGGCTGGTTGCACGACCGCTACTTCGGGCACATTGATCGCGTCGGCTACCTGGGCGCGGTGGCGCTGGCCACTCACGCCGAATCGCGCTTGCCGCGCTACCGCGCCGACTTCGAAGCCGCAGCGGAAAAGTATGGTCTGGACTGGCGTCTGCTGGCGGCGGTCGGCTATCAGGAATCGGTGTGGGACCCGGAAGCCACCAGCACCACCGGTGTGCGCGGGCTCATGCAGATCACCGCGCAGACCGCGGAATTTCTCGGCGTCGCCGATCGTCTCGACCCGGCCGAAGCGATCGACGGAGCGGCGCGCTACCTGCAATCCCTCCGAGACCGCCTCCCGGACGAAGTGCAGGAACCGGACCGCAGCTGGATGATGCTGGCTGCCTACAACATGGGCATGGGACACATCATCGACGTACGCAAGCTCACCGCCGCGCAAGGCGGCGATCCGAACCGCTGGCCCGATGTCCGTTCGCGTCTGCCGCTGCTGATGCAGCCCAAGTACTACCGAGAGCTGAAGTACGGCTATGCGCGTGGCCGCGAAGCCGTGGCCTATGTCGGCAACATCCGCACGTATTACGACATGCTGGTGTGGATCACCGGCGGCCCGCAGAAGCTGCAGAACGAACCGTCACCGCCACCGAAGCCGCCGCAGGAACCACCCGACACAGGCAAACCGTTCGATCCTCTGGGCATCGATACGCCGGTGTTGTGAGGTCCGGCGATCGGCAACCGGAACGGCTACACGAGCGTTTCGAAACAAGCCGCAGGCAGAATGGAGCGCAGCGGAATCCGGGAGCAAGGTTTCACAATGTGGCCCCGTTCCCGGATACCTGCTAATCCTTGAGCATTAGCCGCGGCACCGGCCGCCCGGCCAGCAGATGCTCGTCGATGATCTCGTCGACGTCGTCTTCGTCCACGTAGGTGTACCAGACGTTGTCCGGATACACGACGATCACCGGGCCTTCCTCGCAGCGCTCGAGGCATCCTGCCATATTGATGCGGACCTTGCCCACGCCGGCTGCTCCGGCGTGCTTGATCCGCTTCTTGGCGTAATCGCGCACCCGTGTCGCGCCCTTGTCATTGCAGCAACTGCGCTCCCCGGGCGCGCGCTGATTGCAGCAGAAGAAGACGTGGTGGCGGTAGTGACTCATGCGTTCAGGGATCGGCCTTGCCGAACTCGTAGGACAGATTGATGGAGGTCTCGGTATCGGTCTTTTCATTGCCCTCGCTGACCACGCTGTTGTGACGCGCGGTAAACGCCAGGGCAGCGAACAGATTGCCGATGATCGACAGCTTCAACTGTGACACCGATTCGGTATAGGTGTTGGACTCGCCGTATTCGGCCAGCAAGGTCTGCGTGAACTTGCTGGTGGGGCTGATCGTCCAGGCATAGTCCAGCCCGGTCGTGCCAACAAAGTCATCGGAGCGGCTGTCTGGCGGCTCCGCATATTCGTTCTGACGCGCGCCGGCGCCGGCTTCGAGGTCGAGCTGGTGCGCATCCGTGTTGAAGATTCTGCGGCCGTAGCCCACCGTTTCCACGGTGCGTTCGCGCACGCTCGCGAACAGATCCTTCTGCCAATCGGCCGCGAAATAGATGTAGTCAGTATCGGTGAAACTGAAGTCCGCCTTGTAGCCCACCGTGTAACGCTCCGCCGTGGTTTCCTCCTCGTCACGCGCCTGCGTGAACGAGAGGTGGGACGAATGCTCCCATGGCCCCGTCACATACGCGAGCTTCAGCTTTCCGTTGGACGTTGTGGTTTCGCTGTTGCCGCTGGTCATGATCAATCCAGCGGTCACGTCGCCCGACCATCCATCGGCCAGGGCCACGCTCGATCCGCTCATGAGAATCAGGGCTGTTGCGATACGTTTCACCATGCACTCCTTGTCGAACTTGAATGGGGCAACGTTCAGGCGCCAGGCGTCCCGAACACAGTGGGCAGCGCCGGCTGCGGCCGGCGCCATTTTGTCGCCTCGCAGCGCGACCCGACCCGAACCAGGCCAGTGCTTCGGGCCAGGGCTAACGGCCATGCCGCCAAGCGGCACCCTGCAGAATGAATCTGCTGCGGCATGGCCGTTCCCCTCAGCCACCGCTCGCAGTCGCGAGCGCCCCCCTCTCTCCCGCAAACGCGGCGAGGGTAGATCGGCATCACGCGGCGCGTGATTCACGTTAAGAACACCAAGCGGTTTATTGCTCGATGCCCGCATTCGCGGACGCCGGCTCCGGCACCAGGCGTGACAGCGATGCCTCAAGACGCAGCAGCAGCAGGTCCGCCAGCTCGTCCTGCAGATAGCGCTGCAAGCGAATTTCCTCGGCTTCCTTGGCCAGAATCTGTTCGGCATTGAAACTGTAGTCGCGCGAGGCGTTCAAGCGATCGGACGGCACCAGGATCTTGCCGTCGCGCACCAGCACGAAATCCACTGTCGTCGTCAGCTCGAATTCCACGGCTTTGCCATCCGGCCCGATCGACAGCACCGAACGCTGCTCGTCCAGCTTGGTCAGCCGCAGCGTACTCACACCCGCTTCCGGCTGCGCCACGATGTCCGCACCGCGCCGACGCAGCCGCGAGCGCAGGGCTTGCTCCACCGGCGGCTCGGACACGGCGTAGGGCTCGACCGTATCGATGTAGACACGCTGCAATGCGAGGGGCAGGGGACGGTCACCCGCCAGGCGAAAGCCACAGCCGGCCAGCAACAGGACCGCGACGACCACCGCCAGCCGGGTTGCGCGCACGGCGCAGAACCACGAATCGATCTTCAAGCCGCCATCCTTAATGCTGCACTTCGCTTGCGCTTGTCCCGTTGAACGATACCGACTTCGCATCAAACCACCAGACTCACCAACTTGCCCGGCACCACGATCTTCTTGCGCAGGATCTGCTCCCCGACGAACTTCTTCACGTTTTCCTCGGCCAGCGCCGCGTCCAGAATCGTCTCCTGCGTCGCATCGGCCGCCACCTCGATGTGTCCACGCAGCTTGCCGTTGACCTGTACCACCAGTTTCACCGTGTCCGCCACCAGCGCCGCCGGGTCGTGCCGCGGCCAGTGCGCATCAATCACCGCGTCCGAGCGGCCCAGCGCGTTCCAGAGCACATGCGACAGGTGCGGCACGATCGGCGCCAGCACCAACACCAGCACTTCCAGGGTTTCCTGGCTTACGGCGCGACCGTTGTCGCTGGCGTCGTCGAACTTGTAGAGCGCGTTGAGCAACTCCATGCAGCCGGCGATGGCCGTATTGAAAGTATGGCGACGCGAGAAATCATCCTCGATCTTGCGCAGCGTCTCGTGCAGTTTGCGTCGCAGCTCCTTCTGAGCAGAATCCAGTGCCGACGCATTCAACGGCGGTGCCGCCCCGCCCGCCGTGTGGTCCAGGACGCGCTTCCACAAGCGCTTGAGAAAACGCGCTGCGCCGTCGATGCCGGCATCCGACCATTCCAGGGTCTGCTCCGGCGGCGCGGTGAACATCATGAACAGGCGCAGCGCATCCGCGCCGTGCGACTCGATGATCCGGTTCGGATCCACGCCATTGTTCCTGGACTTGGACATGGTGCCCATGCCATCGGACTGCACCACCGAACCGTCGGCCTTCAGCCGGGCGCCGAGCATGCCGCCCTTGGCGTCGCGCTCCACTTCGATTTCGCCCGGCGCGATCCATTCGCGCCCGCCATTGGCGGTCGTCCGGTAAAACGATTCGGCCAGCACCATGCCCTGCGTCAGCAAACGCGCGAACGGCTCCGGCGTATCGACCAGACCGTTGTCGCGCATCGCCTTGGTGAAGAAACGGGCGTACAGCAAGTGCAGGATAGCGTGCTCGATGCCGCCGATGTACTGATCCACCGGCAGCCAGTATCTGGCGCGATCATCCAGCATCTTCTCGTTCTGGTCGGCGCAGGCAAATCGCGCGTAGTACCAACTCGAATCCACGAAGGTGTCGAAGGTGTCGGTCTCGCGTCTGGCCGGCTTGCCGCAGCTGGGACATTCGCAGTTGACGAAGGACTCCTCGCGCAGCAACGGGTTGCCACGGCCATCCGGCACCAGATGCTCCGGCAACACCACCGGTAGCTGATCGTCCGGCACCGGCACCGCGCCACAGGCCTCGCAGTACACCACCGGAATCGGGCAGCCCCAATAGCGCTGTCGCGAAACGCCCCAGTCGCGCAGACGGTAATTCACGCGGCGCCTTCCCTGCCCCTGCGCCTCCAGACGGGATGCGATCGCATCGAAGGCTTGGTCGAATCTCAGCCCCGAGAACTCAGCGGAATTCTGCGTCGTGGCCTTGTCGGTGAATGCCGCCTCCGAAATGTCGGCCGGCGTCTCCGCATCCGGACCGATCACCGGCATCTTCGGCAGCCCGTAGGCCGTGGCGAATTCCCAGTCGCGCTGGTCGTGCGCCGGCACCGCCATGACGCAACCCGTGCCGTAGTTCATCAATACGAAATTCGCCGCCCACACCGGCACCCGCTCGCCGGTCAGCGGATGGATCACGTCGATGCCCAGCGGCACGCCGCGCTTTTCCATGGTTTCCAGCGTGGCCTCCTGGACGTCGGTCTTCTTCGTCTCATCGACGAACGCCGCAACCGCCTCGCTGCGCGCCGCCGCTTCCAGCGCCAGCGGATGCTGCACCGCCACCGAAACGAAGCTCACGCCATAGAGCGTGTCCGGACGCGTGGTGAACACGGTGATGTGTTCGTCGCGATCAGCCAGCCGGAAGTCGATCTCCAGACCTTCGGAGCGCCCGATCCAGTTGGCCTGCATGGTCTTGACCGCGTCCGGCCAGTCCGGCAACTGATCCAGCTCGGACAGCAACTCGTCCGCGTAGTCCGTGATCTTCAGGAACCACTGCGGAATCTCGCGCTGCTCCACCACGGCGCCGGAACGCCAGCCGCGTCCGTCGATCACCTGCTCATTGGCCAGCACCGTCTGGTCGACCGGATCCCAGTTCACGATCGAGGCCTTCTTGTAGACCAGGCCCTGCTGGTAGAGCTGGACGAAGAACCACTGCTGCCAGCGGTAGTAGGACGGCTCACAGGTCGCCAGGCGCCGATCCCAGTCATAGGCGATGCCCAGCTGCTTGAGCTGGCCGCACATGTAGTCGATATTGGAATACGTCCACTGCGCCGGCGGCACGCCGTTCTTCATCGCCGCGTTCTCGGCCGGCAGACCAAAGGCATCGAAACCGATCGGCTGCAGCACGTTCTTGCCGAGCATGCGCTGATAGCGCGTGATCACGTCCCCGATCGTGTAGTTGCGCACATGCCCCATGTGCAGGCGTCCGCTCGGGTAGGGAAACATCGATAGGCAATAGAACTTCTCGCGCGCCGCGTCCTCGCGCGCCTTGAAGGACTCGTTCTCGTTCCAGAATGCCTGGGCGCCTTGTTCGACGTCGCGCGGTGAATATTCCTGCTGCATGACCGGGTGATGTGCCTGAGGGGCGCGTAGTTTAGACGGATTGTCTGGCGTCCTTCTGCCGCCGGGAGGATCGCCAGCCTCGAACTGGGGGTCAAGCCGATATCAGCACCCGGACCAACCCGGGCGGAGATGAGGGCGCATCGCGCTGATCCGCGCGCATCGGTTCGGGCCGTCCGACTAGCCGTAGGCGCGAGACATCAATCTTCGAGCGCCCCGATAATCCGGTCGCCCTCCGCTGCCAGCGAACCGGCAACGGGCCCCAAGCGATCCCTGGACACTGAAACGATCTCCAGCGAATGCAAGACCACGGAAAGGCCGTCGACCGTGAACACCGGATTCAACGCAGAGCGGCCGATCGCCTCCACCTGCGAGCCCAATACGAGCGGCACGACGACCCGACGGCTGTAGTCATCGAAG